>JAQGOX010000571.1 GCA_028293365.1 Verrucomicrobiales bacterium
TGGAGACCGGAATCTGAATCGCGTCAGCCAGTAGCGCTATGCAGAAAGCGAGCTTGACGCGATTTCTTTTCAATTGTCTTAACGATGACATTGAATCATTGATCCGCAAGCGCCTTGGTCCCCATTCACCATTCCCCTCGGCGTTCAAAACGTTCGCGCACGATGCGGCCAAACTCGGTGGCCGCAGCATTAATGTTTTCTAAGGCGGTGGCCAATGGCAAACCATGGGAGCCGCGGGCTGCCGGGATCAGCGTGTCGCACTCGGCCTTATCCATAAAGCGCGCTGCTTCGAGAAGTCCTCGCTCTTCGCCGGAAGGGATGGCGATGAAGCCGTGTTTATCCGCATGGATCAGTTGCCCGGGTAGCACTTTGCGTCCGAACACTTCCACCTCGCAACCCCATCGAATCGGGATCGCGCAACCGTGGCCGACCGCGAGCCGGCGCGCCAGTGTTTTAAAACCTGCGTGACGCATTTCGTCAACGTCGCGAACCGCGCCGTCAATGATGCCGCCGATGCAGCCAAGCGCACGGTGGACATTGGCATTCACCTCGCCCCAACCCGCACCATAGCACGCGGGTTTATCCAGATCCTGGACGACAACGATTTTCGGCCCCGGTTGGGAAGCCAGGTGCTCGCGATAAGCAGCCCATAGCTCGGCTCCGCGTGGAACGTTCGTGCGGTCGCCCGGCTGGATGACAACGGTGACGGCCCAACCGCAGATGGGCAGCGCCTCGGGCATAAAATCGCGCGTCTCTTCGAGGTTCACAGCATCTCGCGCGGAGTTATGTTTGGTGATTTGTTCCCAACCATTGTAAATCGTCGGCGTGTTCCAACGTTGAAGCTGCAGCAATTCGCTGTGGGTGATTCGTGTGGGCATTTTTAAAAAAAACGCCTGCGGGCGAGTTTAGTCAAGCTCCAGGCCTCGGATTTCACCCAAAACCTTCCAGTAAAAAAGATCGGATGCGGGAGTGATCGCGCGCAGAGCCGCTTGCGTGATTCAGCCAGTTGCTTACGTTTCCGTTGATGAAGCTGTTCCTTCGGAAATTGAGTGGAGTGGAGGAGCTGATCTTCAATACTCGAATCGTTTAGATTCCCGGTAATTGGCTGTTTGGATTTTCGCGATTCAGATGGACGAACGCTTCCGCGGCGCGCACTCCCGCCTCGCGTCCACGCCAGTTTGCGATCACTTCGTGATGATCACGCCAGACACCTTTTCCATCCTGACTCTCGTGGGAGAATAAGGCGTTCTTTTTCTTTTCGAGCACGCTCGACACATCCACGTAAGTATTGGGTAGAAAACCTTCGGACTGGCTGCCCGTGTTGACCTCAAAAAAGTAAAGGTCGGGATGGGGTCTCAAGGCCATGCAGGCCCGGATGGTTAGAAAGCTCGCGACTTGATGGTCCATGTGAGTATCGATGGGCCAGTGCGTAAAGACCACGTCGGGTTTTTCGTTTGAAAGCAGTTTTGTCATCGCATCCACCTGAACGCGAGTGAGTTCAGTAGCGCCGTCGATCTGGCCAAAAAAGAGCGGTCGCGCTCCAATGATTTTACAGGCGCTTTCACATTCCACCGAGCGGATTTTCGCTGATTCATCCAGCGATTTATCACGTATTCCGCGCTCGCCGCGTGTAATATATATAATCGTTACGGCGTGCCCGAGTTCCGCGTAGCGTGCAAGTGTCCCGGCGCAACCAGATTCCGGATCGTCCGGATGGCCTCCTACACAAACGACTTTCAATTTGCGATTCTCATTGCTTCCGGATAGAGCGGCCGGCAACGGGACGGCAGCGGCTGCGAACACGGCCGATCCGGCCAGTCCGACGGATTCTTTCAGGAATCGCCGGCGAGGGGTTGGTTGACTTGGCATGGTGCAAGAGGCTATGTGAGAGATTACGATTTGACAATCCGTCCCAAACGGAGTGTCGCAAACGCAGATTCCCGTTTAAAGCACTCGGTCTCGTCTTCCTGTTACGGTCAATCGGTATCCGCTATTTCGAAGAGTGAGCTTCACTTTGGAATCGAAGGCTTCCGAGAGTGTCGCGCTGGTTAGAGCATTTTTGACGGGCCCTGCCACCAGCAATTCGCCTTGTAGCAGAATTAGTGCATTTTGAAATGCTGGTGTGATTTCTTCCACGTGGTGGGTCACCAATATAAGTGCCGGCGCCGAGGGAGACCGGCCGAGCTGCTCCAGGAAATTCAAAAAGGTTTCGCGGGCCACCGGGTCAAGACCGGCGCATGGTTCATCGAGAATGAGAACCTTGGGATCAGCCATCAAAGAGCGGCCGATCAGAATGCGTTGTCTTTCGCCCTGGGAAAGCACGGACCAGGGGCGATCTGACAGATGTGCGCATTCAATTTGATTGAGGATTTCACGTGCGCGCCGGACGTCCGCGCGCGAAGGGGTGCCCCATAGGTCTATCATCGCGTTTTTGCCGCTAATGATAGTTTCGAGCGCTGTTTCTGGTTCGGCCATCATCTGGCGAATGGATGAACTGACCAGTCCCACTTTCTTGCGAAGTTCACGCCAGTCGCTCTCCCCGTAAATCTCTCCGAGTAGCTCGATGCTTCCGGAAGTCGGCATCAAATACCCTGTCAATGCGCTCAATAAGGAAGTTTTACCGGAGCCGTTTGCCCCAAGGATCACCCAATGCTCACCGGAATTAATTCGCCAGGAAAGGTTCTTGAGAATGAAGGTTTTGTCTCGGCGAATGACCAGGTTTTGGACCGCGAGTACCGGAACGCGTTTTTCCAGTTCCTTTTGGTGTTCCCGATAGATTTGAACCGCGCCGCGCATCTCCGCTGGCGTGTTTATGTTGAAGAGTTGCCATTGCGAACTTGTGGGTAAAACCACTGCGTCAGAATTGAGCACCGCCGCCAGGCTTTGCAGTGAATATTCTCTTCGGTCAATTTGCGCGCAGACTCTGGGTAAATCAGCCCGTCGGATCAGAAAAGGAAAGCCGACCTTTGATTCGTGGCGAAGAAACATCGATCGATTGCTTGCCATCGCACATTTCTGCAAAGCGTCGATGATAGCCGGTGAAACGAACGGCATGTCGCACGAGAGAAAAACAATTCGGTCAGCGTCAAGGGTCTTAAAAGCGGTTACGATCCCGCCGAGCGGCCCGCAGCGTTCCACCGAATCTGTCCGACTCACGTGATTTTCCAAGCCGGCGGCGCGGCAAATGATGCGAGCGTGATCCAATAAATATGTTCCCGCCAATATAAGATCGGATTTGTTTCGGCCCATGCGGCTGCTTAGACCACCAGCAAGAATTGCTGCCTGACACCCTGGCTTCGTGTTATTTGATCGCATCAAGCGCGGGAGCGTACGCGTCCTTCCGGTTCAAACCAAGCTGGAAAAACCTGAAGCAATTGGCTCAGTGAAGAATTCTTCGCTCGAAGGAAGTTCGCGAAAATCGGAAGTATCGCTGGAACTGAAAATCGCTATATTGCATGGCTCTGTAACTATGTCCGACGATCGAATCCAGGAAATAAAGACGCTGCTGCCGCAGGGAATGCTGCCCGACTGGGTGCGGCTCGGCGTGCGCCTTGCCCGAGTGATCCGTGACCGGCAGCATTCCGGTCAGCATGATGCAATTCTCGATCGGTTGCTCGCCCAGGCAAAGGCGTCGGTGGAACTGCGGGAGCGACGCCGAGTGCATTTGCCGCAACTGGGTTATCCGCCTGATTTGCCGATTACCGCGCGAAAAGATGATATAGTGGCGGCGATCCGGTCGAATCAGGTCGTGGTTATCGCGGGTGAAACCGGATCCGGAAAAACGACTCAAATCCCGAAGATGTGCCTCGAAGCAGGTCTGGGAATCGAAGCGAAAATTGGCTGCACGCAGCCGCGCCGGGTTGCCGCACTTTCAATCTCTCAGCGAATTGCCGAAGAGTTGAACGTCTCATGGGGTCATGAGGTTGGCTGCAAAATTCGTTTTGATGACCGCTCCAGTCCTGAAACTTATATCAAGCTCATGACGGATGGAATTCTGCTTGCCGAGACGCAAGGGGATCCTTTGTTGAGCGAATATAACACTATCATTATCGACGAAGCGCATGAGCGCAGCCTCAATATTGATTTTTTGCTGGGGTATCTGAAGGGCTTGCTGGAACGACGCAAGGATCTGAAGCTGATTATCACCTCGGCAACGATCGATACAGCGGCCTTTTCGCAGGCGTTCAACAACGCTCCGATCCTTGAAGTTTCGGGTCGGTTATTTCCGGTCGAAGTTGTTTATGCGCCTCTCGATTCAGCGTCGGAAGAAGAGGGCGAAATGACGTTCATCGACGCGGCGGTTAACGCGACCGAACAGGTCATGTACGATGGAGTCGGGGGCGATATTCTCATTTTCATGCCGGGCGAGCGGGACATTCGCGAAACGAGCGATTTAATCGAAGGACGATTCGGCGGTGAGGCGGAAATCATTCCGTTATTCGGCAGGTTGAGCGCCGGGGACCAACAGCGGGTTTTCGCACCGTCTTCGCGGCGCAAAATCGTCATTGCGACGAATATTGCAGAAACGTCTCTGACAATACCGGGAATTCGATATGTGATCGATTCGGGTCTGGCGCGAATCAGCCGGTATAATCCCCGCACCCGGACAAAACGTCTCCCCGTTGAGCCAATTTCCCAAAGTAGCGCGAATCAGCGCAAAGGCCGGAGTGGACGCGTCCAGAACGGCGTCTGCATCCGTCTCTATTCCGAAGAGGATTTTGAGGCTCGTTCCCGGTTTACGCAGCCGGAAATCCAGCGCGCCAGCCTTGCGGAAGTTATCCTGCGCATGAAAGCGTTTCGGCTGGGGGAGATTGAAACGTTTCCTTTCGTGAATCCTCCAACACCCGCGGCGATTCACAGCGGCTACGTTCTGCTTCAGGAATTAGGTGCGCTAACGGAATCCCGCGAACTTACCGAACTGGGTGGGGCACTGGCCCGGCTGCCGATTGATCCCGCTCTGGCGAGGATGTTATTGCAAAGTCAGGAAGAGCATGCGACGCGCGAACTCCTGATCATAGCAGCGGGTTTAAGCATTCAGGATCCGCGCGAGCGTCCGATGGACCATAAAGAGGCGGCGGCGGCAGCTCATAAGCGGTTTCTAGATCCCCAATCTGATTTTTTAACGCTCCTGAATATCTGGAATGCGTATCACGATGACTGGGAAAAAATGCGGACGCAGAATCAACGGCGCAAGTTCTGCAAAGCGCATTTTCTTTCCTACAATCGAATGCGGGAATGGCAGGATCTCCACGCTCAGTTACATGATGCTCTGGAAGAATTGGGCACCGTAAACCTTAATGAGAGCAATGCGGATTATAGCGCGATCCATCGTTCGATCCTCACTGGGCTGCTGGGTCACGTCGCTTCAAAAGAGGAACGCAATACATACAAAGCGGGAAATAATCGGCAGGTAACGATTTTCCCCGGTTCTTCGTTATACGATCGCAACGATAACCAAAAAAAAGGCGGGGGACGGTCCGGAGAGGCAGCCCGAAAACCGCAGGCGTCGAACCAACCACTTTGGGTTGTTGCAGGGGAGATCGTCGAAACCTCGCAGCTCTTTGCCCGAACGGTGGCACGCATTGAACCCGGCTGGATTCTGCAACTTGGAGCGCATATTTGCCGGTCCACTTATGAGAATCCCCATTGGAGCGCGAGTTCGGGTCGGGTCTTGGTGCAGGAAAAAGTTACGCTCTATGGTCTGGAGGTCGAAAACCGAAAAATTCCGTACGCCCAAATCAATGCGAAAGCGGCGACTGAGATTTTTATACGATCCGCATTGGTTGAGGAAAATATGTTTCCTGAAAAACCAAGGAATCGGCGCGAGGAGAATCCAGCTTTGCTGAAAAATACCGACCAACTTCTGGCGACGGCAGGGCAGGAACGAGAGCTCCCGCCTGCGTACCGCTTCCTGGAGCATAATCGGCAGGTGCGTCAGAAGATCGAAACCTGGCAAACACGGGTGCGTCGGCATGACCTGAAGAATGTCGACCAAGCCTTATTCGAATTTTATGCGCAACGAATTCAGAACGTTTCCTCCCTGCACGAATTGAATCGATGGCTCCGCGATCAAACGAACCAAGGTGCTCTCGAGGTATCAGAAGCCGATCTCACGGGCGGAACGAGTCTCGACTATGACGCGGTTGCTTTTCCCGATTCGGTCTCGATCGGAGGCCAGCCGGTTGCGGTTTCGTATGCCTATGCGCCAGGAGAAGAGCATGATGGAGTAACGGTCAAACTGCCGGTCGGTCTCGCCGAGAGTGTTTCGCCAGCCAGTGTTGAATGGTCGGTGCCTGGATTGCGAGAGGAACAGATCGGAGAATTGCTCCGCGCCCTGCCGAAATCGATTCGACGGGAATTGATGCCGCTACCGCCGAAAATTGCGGAGATTGCCCGGGAACTTCAGCCCGGGACGCAAACCTTGCGCCACGATTTGGCGCGATTTATTTCCCGGAAATATGGGATTCAGGTTACGGTGGCCAACTGGCCGGCGGAATCTCTGCCGCAACATTTGCGTCCTCGTATCGAGGTTACAAACCAGTTCAATCGGGCTTTCGCTGCAGGCCGGGATTTGGAAGAGCTTCGGACGCGCCTGGAGAAAAAGCAGGAGGCCGTTCCGATGGGAGAATCGGATGCCTGGAAGCGGGCTGTCGCCAAATGGGAACAAACTGCTTTGACCACCTGGTCCTTCGGCGATTTCCCGGCCCGGATTACGGTGAGCGAGGGAGAATTGCCGGTTTATGCCTGGCCTGGACTTGCATTGGAGGGTGATCATGTGGCATTGCGCCTTTTCCACAGCGACGAAGCGGCACGACGTTCAAGCGTTAGTGGTGTCAGACGATTGGTTGAATCCGCGTTGCAAAAAGATTTCGCATGGGTACAACGGGACCTTCGTGCGCTGGTTCGTTTTCAAACTCTCCTCGTTGACTTTATCTCTGTCGATGATTTGCAGGCTGGGGCGTATGAAAACATAAAACGTTACGTGCTGGCCGTGGATAATCTGCCCGCCTTGATCGAAAAGGATTTTCAGAAATTGGTCGAAAAGGCGCGTGAACGCCTTATAGGGATTGTTCCCCAAATGATTGATCGGCTCGGCCTAATTCTTCAAGCCCGCCAGGATGTCGCGCGGCGTAGCGGTTCTGCGCCGGCGTCGGCATCGAAAACGAACCCCCGTCAAACCCTGTCAGATCTTAAGCAACTAGGGCAGAAGCCACCGCCACGAGTTCAGAGTCCGATCGCATTAGAGCTGGAGGGGCTGATGCCCGTGCGATTTTTGGAGCGAATTTCATTTGCTCAATTGGTTCATCTACCGCGCTTTTTGAAAGCGCTGCTGATTCGAGCGGAGCGTGCGGCGCAAAATCCACCCAAGGATCAGGAGCGGTCGCGCCAAATCGGCCCCTACCGGGATGCCTTGTTGAAACTTGAAGCCGACCTGCCGAAATCGGCTGAGGCACGGGCACGGATCGAAGAATTTCGATGGATGATTGAGGAATTTAAAGTGTCGCTCTTTGCGCAGGAACTTGGCACCTCTGTTCCAGTATCTTCGAAGCGGCTTGATAAGCAACTCGAAGAAATTCGCCGAGCTTAAGTTCGCACAGTCTGAATTTCTTTTTTCGTTGGCTTGATTCTGAGCACTGACAACTGGATACTCGGAGAACGATATGAATAAATCGCCGATTCGCGTGGCTGTTACTGGTGCTGCTGGACAGATTGGGTACTCTTTACTTTTTCGAATCGCCTCGGGCGCGATGTTCGGTCCGGAACAGCCGGTTATTTTGCATTTGGTCGAAATCGAACCTGGACTTCCAGCTCTGCAAGGCGTCGTGATGGAACTCGATGACTGCGCATTTCCCTTGCTCAAAGGAGTCGTGCCGACTGCGAACCTCGATGAAGGTTTCAAGGGTGTAAACTGGGCTTTGCTGGTTGGAAGTGTTCCGCGCAAGCAAGGGATGGAACGTAAGGATCTTCTAGGTATCAACGGCAAAATTTTTATTGGACAGGGTAAGGCGATTCAGAAAAACGGGGCGCCGGACGTGCGAATTTTGGTGGTCGGAAACCCCTGCAACACCAACTGCCTGATTGCGATGAATAACGCTCCGGAACTTCCCAAAGATCGCTGGCACGCGATGACGCGTCTTGATGAGAACCGAGCCAAAAGCCAGCTCGCGAAAAAAGCGGGGGTGGACGTTACGGCCGTTTCCAACGTGGCAATTTGGGGAAATCATTCCGCAACGCAATATCCCGATTTCTACAACGCAAAAGTTCAAGGCAAACCTGCCACGGAGGCAATTGTGGACGAGTCGTGGCTAAAGGGTGACTTTATCGCGACCGTTCAACAGCGCGGGGCGGCGATCATCAAAGCGCGCGGGGCTTCGAGCGCTGCGAGCGCGGCCAACGCGGTGGTTGATAGTGTTCGATCGATCATAACACCCACGGCGGCTGGTGATTGGCACAGTGTCTGTGTTTGCTCCGACGGGAGTTATGGAGTCGCGGAAGGATTAATCTCTTCGTTCCCGGTTCGGAGCAATGGCCAGAAGCTGGAAATCGTTCAGGGCTTGTCGATCAATGAGTTCAGCCGTTCGAAAATTGATGCGACTGTAAACGAATTGAAGGAAGAACGTTCGCTTGTTTCTGAACTTTTGCCGCCCAGGTAATGCTTGTTCCTCCCAATACACGCGATCTCAGAGCTTTGGCTGATCTTGCCCTGGTCGAGCCGGCCGCTACCCGTGCTGCCATCGAAAAACTCTGCCTTACGGCGATCGAACATTCGGTTCACGGTGTATGTGTGAACGGATCGAATGTCGTGCAGGCGTATGCCCTGGTGTCGGACCATAATGTGAAGGTGATCGCTACCGTCGGATATCCACTCGGAGCCATGGAGGGTGACGCAAAACGTTATGAAACGGAAATTGCGGTAGACTCCGACGCCCACGAAATCGAGGTCGTTTTGAATGTGGCGCGCTTAAAGGAAGGCGATCACGGCTATATTCTGCGCGAATTGCGCGATATCTGCGAAGCAGCGGATGAGCGTCCCGTGAATGTCATACTCGAAGCAGACCTGTTGACGGCTGATGAGCAGAAAATCGCTTGCGATCTGATTATTGATTCCGGTGCTCGCGCGGTGAGCACACATACCGGTTTTTTTGGAAGGCCTACGGCCCCGTTGATTCGGCGTCTGCGAGGGTATTTAGGGACGAAGTTCCTGCTGAAAGCGAACCCGGTTGCAGATTTAAATTCGGCCCTCGAAATCATCGAAAGCGGCGCGAATCGCGTCGGCTTGGTTGCAGGCGCGATGCCGATGGCTGAGATGATGATGAAGTAAATGCTACGGAAGGGGTGCGGTCACTGTTGCAAGCGCATTCAAACTGCCCCGGCGATACCCTTCCAAATCCAGGGTCGTGTGGTTATACCCGATCTTCCGAAAAGCTTCGGCGATTGTTGAAAAAGTTTCAGACGAACAGAGTTTTGCAAATTCTTCTTTTCCAACTTCAATTCGGGCAAGCTGTCCTGACTTTAATTCGTGATGGCGGACGCGTACGTCATGAAAGCCAAGGTCGCGCAAAACGTATTCACCTTGCTCGATCATGCTCAATTTTACAGGCGTGACCGCTTCTCCGTGCGGAACCCGGGAGCTAAGACAGGCCATTTGCGGCTTGTCGGCAGTAGGAAGACCGAAACGTGCGGAAAGGTCGCGAATCTCGGATTTGGTGAGTCCAACCTCTTTCAGAGGCGCGCGAATCTCGAACTCTGCGGCGGCTTTTGCGCCGGGTCGAAAATCGCCAATGTCACTTGCATTTTCGCCATAGGCTATCACCGCGAAGCCTTCGTTTTTAGCGATCGGCTCGAGCTCGATGAAAAGCTCTGATTTGCAGAAATAACAGCGGTTGGAAGGATTGGCGAGATACTCAGCATTACTGAATTCCTTAGTTTTGAGGATTCGGACCGGAAAACCGAATCTCTGACCTATTTCGAGGGCTTCCTGCAATTCGCGCCGCGGAAGGCTGGATGAGTCTGCGATTGCGGCCAGCGATTTCTCACCAAGCACCAGAAAAGCGATATACGCGAGGAATACCGAATCTACTCCGCCTGAATAGGCGATCAGGCAGGAACCGTATGACTTAATCAGCTCCCTTAAATGTTCCAACTTGGCATTCAGCACAGAACCAAGTTGCCATTGGACGGCTGCCCTGTCGAAATTTTTTGAACCGGATCGGATGGAGAGGGAGGAGGGAGATTTACACCTGCCGGCTGGTTCGTGGTCGTTTTGAATTGATTCAGCAGCGTCTTAAGCTGTTCGCGAGAGTATTGTTTGCGGATTTGGGCCATTTGATGCGCGGCAAGAACATCGCATCGTTCGTTGTCGCGAGTTCCCGCGTGAGCTTTCACCCATCGCCAGGTGATTCGATGCCGTTTCGTCGCGTTATCCAAGGCCCGCCAGAGATCATCATTTTTTACCGGCGCTTTCGCGGCCGTGCGCCAATTTCGCGCCTTCCAACCCGCAACCCATTTGGAGATGCCTTCGCGGAGGTATTCTGAATCAGTATAGAACTCCACTTCGCACGGTTCACGCAGCGCATTTAATGCTTCGAGCGCCGCTCTCAACTCCATCCGGTTATTGGTCGTGGCCGGTTCGCCCCCGCTAATCTCTTTGAATTTCTCTCCATAACGAAGAACCGCCGCCCACCCTCCGGGGCCCGGGTTCCCCGAGCAGCCGCCGTCGGAAAAAATCGTGACACGTTTCATCGGGAGAGCCTTTGTTTATTTGCGCAAACGGCCGTCACTCGAACGTGACGGCCGTGCTGAATACATTTTTTGGCGGCTATTCCCCTTTCTCTCCGCCCTTCTTTTCGCCTTCTGAACCAAGTTGGTCGATTAGCGTAATGAGAGGCAGGAACAGCGCGATGACGATGCTGCCAACGATTACGGCCAGGAATACGATCATGATCGGTTCGAGCAAGGAGGTCATAGCGGACACTGCATTATCGACCTCATCTTCATAATTATCCGCGATCTTCATCAACATTTCGGGCAGCGCGCCGGTTTGCTCACCGACGTCCACCATGCTGATGACCATGGGCGGAAACACTTTGGAAGCTTCAAGCGGTGCGGTGATCGTTTCACCTTCCTTGACGCTCTCATGAATATCCGCGACGGCGTCTGAAACGATAATATTCCCCGACGTCTCTTTAACAATCGTAAGAGCCTGGAGGATCGGAACACCGCTGCTCACCAGCGTTCCCAGCGTTCGGGTAAAGCGGGCGATCGCAACTTTGCTGATGACCGGGCCGAGCAGTGGGAAGTGTAGTTTAATACGATCGAAAATCTTTCGTCCGACTTTCGTTTTGAGGACGAATTTAAGAATGATAACAAGGACTACGGTGATGATCGCGGCCCAAACGAAGTGGCCGGCGATCATTTCGCTAATTCCGAGCACCAGGTTGGTAAATCCCGGCAGCGGTTGACCTTCCAACATGTCCTGGAAGATCAGTTTAAATTTGGGTACAACGAAAACCATCAACACGATCAAAATGCCCGCGGCGACGATCATAACGGCTGCCGGGTAGAACATGGCCGCTACAACTTTGCCTTTGATCTTTTGCGCCTTTTCCATAAACTCGGAAAGACGGTTTAGAACAACTTCGAGCACACCGCCCAGTTCGCCTGCTTTCACCATGTTAATGAAAAGGCGGTTGAAAACTTTCGGATGCTGGGCCAAGCCTTCTGAAAATGTGCTACCACCCTCAATTGAGGCGGCAAGCTCCAGAATAATGCGCTTCAAAACCGGGCTGCGTTCCTGCTTTTCGAGCACCCGCAAACCGCGCAAAAGAGGAAGACCTGCATCTACGAGAGTCGCAAGCTGGCGCGTGAATGTGGTCAGAACCTTCGGCTTTACCTTGCCACCGAAACCGGGGATGGCAATGTTGAGGCTCATCTTCTTCTTTTTCTCCCCCGCTTTTGGGGCTGGTTTCCCCCCTTTCTTGGCGGCCCCACCCGTTTTGGCTTTATCCGCCTCAACCACCTTGGTCGGAAAATAGCCCATTTCCTTGAGCCGGCCGATCGCCTCGGTCTGGTTGGCGACCTCAAGGGTGCCCTTGGTCTCTTTGCCACGGGAGTCCATGGCGACGTAATTAAATTTTGGCATATGGCGCCTTGCGCGGGTTTAGGTGTATTTTAGTACTTCTTCGATAGTCGTTTCACCATCAAAAATTCCGCGCAATCCATCTTCGCGGAGGGTTACCATTCCTTGTTCGACAGCTTTTTGCCGGACAACAACGGTCGGTGCCCGATCATTGATCAAAGTGCGGATCTGATCTGTGATCTGCAGCAATTCAAATATTCCCTTACGGCCTTTGTATCCCGTATCGTTGCAGGCTGGGCATCCTCGCCCGTAGTAGAAGACTTTGTCGCCGATGTCATGCGGAGACAAATTCAGCAGGGAAAGTTGATTTTCAGTTGGTTCAAATGGGGTTCGACATTTTTTGCAAACGGTTCGAACGAGTCGCTGGGCCAGCACCGCCATTAAGCTGGACGAAATCAGGAAGGGTTCCACACCCATATCGACGAGACGAGTCACAGCGCCGGGCGCATCGTTTGTGTGCAGAGTGCTCAGCACCAAATGTCCCGTCAGCGACGCTTGAATGGCAATTTGGGATGTTTCCAAATCGCGCATTTCCCCCAGCATGATGAT
>JAQGOX010000572.1 GCA_028293365.1 Verrucomicrobiales bacterium
TCGCAAGTGGCGTCTCTTTAAGCCGGCCGGACTTGCATGTATTTGTTTTTGGGGGTGACGGCGACGCGTTTTCGATTGGAGGCAACCATGTGAACCATACGGCTCGCAAGAATATCAAAATGACCTATGTGGTCATGGATAATTTCGTGTATGGCTTGACCAAAAAGCAGACCTCCCCCACGTCGCCTTTGGGATTTAAAAGCAAGACTGACATCTGGGGCGCAGTCGATCAACCCATCAACCCGATGAAGCAGTTGATCTCCGCCGGAGCAACCTTTGTCGCACGTACCACGCATACAAATCCGAATCATGTCTTGCAGATGATGGAAGCAGCCATGGACCACGATGGATTTAGTGTCATTGAGTGTTTGAGCGAATGCATTGAGTTCTACGAAGGAGCGTTTGATGCGTCCAACCCTCGTAAAGGAGGAGTCTTCAATACTGTGCCGCCCGATCACAATGTGACAGATGAAAATGCGGCGTACAAGCTCGCCGATGAGCCATTTCCAGGCTTGTTCGGAATTTTCTACAAGGTCAATCGGCCGACGAAAAACGCGAATGAAGGCAAAATCAATGCCACAAGCGCGGAAAAATTCAAAGGATTGAAGGACTGGCAGATTTTGCAAAAGAGCTTCGATCGATTGAAATAAGACGCAAAATAAAATCGCTTGAGCTGGAATAGTGGTCTGAAAAATTTTCTTTGCATTTAATTTGCGAATCCGGCCGTCGAAATGCATTAGAAGGGCTCATCCAGCTTGACCTGATTCGGCTTTTCCGGTTGACTCTGCACATCATCGGAGTCTGTAACTAATCTAACTGCAATCATCTATGGCTCAAAGCTGTTTTCATCCAAGTATTGAGGGCGCGCAACATGGCGCGAAATCCCTCGGTGATTTTCTCGAATACGCCAAGCGTTCAGGAGCTACCGGCGCACAGCCGTCAAATTACATGCTTCAGGCTGAAAAAGGGTTTAAGAAAGCCAGAGAAATCAAGGAGACCTTCGAACAGCGAGGTATGACGCTCGATGGTATCTCAACCCATTGTCCGTTCTGGGTGCATACGACCGCGTGGACGGGGAGCCCAACCGTGCGGCCATTCATTCCCGCTGACGTGGCGAAGAAATCGGCGAATGAAATCGAGAAATGGGCTGAGAATTATCTGCTCAAATTGCTCGATCTCTGTGCGGAACTTGGGATCAAAATCGTTCCGATGTTTTGGGGGGTGGCCTTTGGTTGGGAAATGGCAACGGGCTATCCATGGGGTTTCTGGAAATCGGGAAATTATGATTTGCTGAAAGAAGGCCAGGACCGATTCGTCAAAAAAACGGCAAAGCTCCGTGAACGTGCGAATTCACTGGGCATTTTTCTCGCCCACGAAATACATCCTGGAACGGCTGCCGCATGCTCGGATGAGTTCAATATGCTCGTCAAGATTTGCAACGGCGATAAGTGCCTGGGCGTCAATGCCGATCCCTCCCATTGCTGGGAAGGGGAAGATTTTGAAACGCGGTTTCAGAAAGTTGGTTCCCGTGTCTACGGTTGCCATGTGAAGAATTTTGTTATTCACAAAAATATTCCGTTGCGGAAAATGGAGCCGAACTGGCCCGGACGAGCGATGCAATTTTGCGATATCGGCAGCGGTGACTTAAATATGACACGCTACGTCGAGCTAATGATCAATGTTGGCTATCCGCAGCGCTACTGCCAGATTATGGGGAGGACAACAGCTCCCTTGGTGGTCGAAGCAGAAAGTGCTTATCGCGAACTCGATGCGACTAGCGCCAATGGAGTTGCTTACGTTCGAGATAATCTCTGTTTTCCATTGGCAGGCGGCTCGTTCGAGGATGGCATGGGCGCGTAGAAATTTCGCTTCTAAAAGTGAAGGCGCGGAAAATTTCCGCGCCTTTTTTTTATCGAAAGCCTTGCAATGAAGGAATGGTCGGGGCGGTGAGAATTGAACTCACGACCTCGTGGACCCGAACCACGCGCGCTACCAGGCTACGCTACGCCCCGAACCAGTGCAGAGAACTTGCCTGTGATACCGCGGGAATGCAACGGGATTTTACGAGTAATGCAAAAAGAGATTTAAACAAAAAGGCCGCGAATGCGAATTGCAATTTTATTGGTTTTATTATGCGTCGGATGTGCAACTCACCCGCTGACTTCAGAGAGCGTCGCAAAAAAAACCATACGAACGACAGATGGGTACCGAAAGAGTTTCGAAATCGTCGGACCGCTGTCAATAGTGCCTATTCCCGCGAGTCAGGAAGGGCTTTCGGCAAAGACGTTCCTTCGGGCAGGAGGGGAAATCGGCGGACCTGTGAGTTGGTACGACATTGTTGTCGTTCTCAACGAAACTGATTGGGTGCTTCCCAAAGAGGCTGTCGATCGCGCGGGTCAACGTTTTGAAGTTCATCAGGGCGCAGACCGGAGCGAAACGACCAAGCTTGTTACCGATCAATTATGGATAGACCTCGATCGCGACTATCTCAACGCCGCCGCAACCCGGGGATTGAATTTTCGGATCTCTGGAGAATTCCGCAACCAGGTGGTCATAGTATCCCCGGAGTATGTTCGCGGCTTTCTTTTGAGCGTGGACAGCGGAAAGTAGGAAAACGGGGGTGTCAGGCCACTTCCGGATATCTGCTCACTTTTTTGGGAAGCCGAGTAAGTCACGTTCCGGATCGATTTTAACTTGTTTGGGCCAGGTGTACTGGCATTGCTGGCAATAATATTCCAAGGGAAAAGCACCGAGGCATGCGAAAATCTCCACCAGCCCTGGCGTGAGGAATTTACGAGTGAATTCAATGGGTCTTTAAGTCAAAAGCTTTTGCAAATCTCTCGATCTCGTTCAATTCAAGGGCACGGTCAAAAAATCGAAAGTCTGCAAAGCGACCAGACAAAAACTCATTTCCAGAGTAATTGGGATTTCCTCCCAGGGCGCAGGATTTGGCCTGCGTAGCTATAGTTGCCGGGACTGCGCATGAACCAACAACTTTTCCATCCACGTAGAGCGTGAGTGTTGTGTCCTGTTTTACAGCCAGTATGGAATACCAACGATTAGTTGTGATATTAAATCCCGGTGTGGAAAATCCGGCTCCAGCTTCAACGCGAGCGAAGAGTTTGCCCTCATCGATAACCAACCGTAACGGATCATCTGATCCTCTCGCCCATGCACTGAAGATTTGGCCTATATGGCCTTCTGGTAATAGCGTGATGCGAGCCTGGAGCGCGACGGTAAAATCTTCTTCAGGCCATTCGGGGACATCATATACGATCATTTGGTCGCGACCGTTGAGTTCGGTGCCATCGGTGTTCTGAGCATTGCATTTAATGGATTTCAGGCCGCCGAATTCTGGCGGAGCCGAGTCTTTTAACGCATGAACGATTAACTCGGCCCTGGAATTCGACCGTTGAACCTTTTGCGCTGGTTGCGGTTGCAGATGGCGATCGATTGTAAAATATGCCGCTGGCAAATCCGCGATCGTTTCGGCATGAGAATTCGCGGTTACCACTCGCCACCAGATAGGTGTTGTCTCCGCGTAATTTGTTCCGATCAATGTGCGCGTGTCAAACAATAGCCGGCTCGTTTCCGTGTTGGTCTTCAATACAAAAGTATGAAAGTCCGAGTTCGTCGAGAATTCCAACCGATAGAAACGGTTGGTCTCATGATGCTGCGGTCGCCATTGGAAACGAACTGCACCGAGAGGGATTTTGGCGGCATCGCGCGGTAGTTGCGTAACCGCCGGTTCGGGCAACTTGAACGTTGATTTAAGCCAGCTACGATAACGGGTTCCCGAACTGCCTGCACTGGCGAAGTCAACCAACCGCAGGTTTTCTCCGCTGGTCGGAAGATCCATCGCTATGCAATATTTCGGTCTGGAGCTTGGCACCGTCGTATCACCACCACTCAATACCCGGGACTGATTCAGCTTCGCTAAATCGACGCTCGGTATTTGATCCTCATCAAATTTGTTAAATCGTTGATCGTACGTTAGTAGAAGCGGTCCACGGTAAAGTGAAACCTTACCGCTTGCTTCATTTGCGCCGGCTATTGCGCGAAGCGATAAATCAAACTTCAATTCCACTAAGTCATCGTTTTGCCATTTACGGTCGATGCGTTCGTAATGCCCGGCACCGAGTAATGTTATGGGACGGCCATTTATGGAGATTTGAGTCTTGGCTGACCATGCGGGCAGCCGAAAGCTCAAGGCAAATTGGCGCGGGTTTTTTAGCGAATTGATCTTCCAACGTGCGGTTCCTTCGCCCGGATAAGTTGACTCGCATGTTAATTTCAAATCCGTGCCGTCTGCCAGCTGGGTTGAAACTGACTCCGGTCCATACCAATTAATTAGAAAACCATCTGGACTGCGCATCACGGCCCATTCGCTGAGCATGCCGAGGACTCGGGGGCCATTCACGGAGCAACAATTGAGCTCGGGTGTTCCAGCCCGGGATTGAAATACGATCGTATGGGCACTCGCTTCGCGGATGCCGTCCATTGGAGTGTTATATGTCCACCACCGTCCGCTCGAATGCTGGGCGCCCAGCCCGGCATTGAAGGTTGCGAGTTCCAGTTCATCAGCGGCGCGCGCGTCACCGGTTAAACGAAGATAGTCGATTGTCAGTGCCATCCAGGCCACGGTGCAGCAGGTTTCAATTGCGGTTGGAGCATAGGGATTTCCGGTTGCCTGTTCACCGGAGCTGAATCCACCGGTATTCCTTCGATCCCACCTGCGGATGCTTCGCCAATGATGCAGGAAAGCGTCACGATACTTCGTCTCACCGGTGATCCGCCAAAGTTCCACCAGTCCCTGCAGGTCATGAAGGCTTTCCCACCGTGGTCGAGGCGATTGATAAAATTCGCGCCCATCCAGACCGGCGTGTAAATAGTCTCCAGCCTTTTCCCAATCTTTCTCCACTTCCCGTGCCATGCGAAGATAACGCGGTTCGCCTGTGATCCGATGCAACATTCCCATGGCAGTCAGTATGGCCATATTCATCTCGGAATCACCGGCATCCAGGACGCGGCGATTGGTATCGAGAAATGTGCGGCACACTAAATCCCCCGCTTTTCGCGCGGCACCGAAGGACGCGCGATCTCCTGTTTGCTCGTGCCAAAGTAATAAACCGTAGATGACGTGGTGGTGACCCCATAAATCCCAATTCTTTAGTAGCCGAACTTCGTTTGGAAAGGGCCCGAGGTAACCGTCCTCTGCTTGCGTTGCGATCAAATTTTTCACGACGTTCGAAACCTCCGTTCTCAGTCGTGGATCGTCTGTCATTCGGAGCGCTTGAACGGCTGAGATAAGGTATTTGCCGACGAATTCTCCTGCCCAGGGAACGATTTGAGGTGGGGGGTTCCTGTCTCGCGCGCGAAACATCTCCAACATTCCAGGATTTGCCTCGGGAGCATGCAATAACCAGTTTTCTATATTTGCGGAAACCCGATCTCCGATGATTCCGCGAAACTCGAAACGAGCGTTGGGTATGGAGTCTGTTGCAAAAGCGTCATCAAGCTCCACGGCGACAGCGGTAAAATGATCGAGCAGCATCGAGGCTGCTGTCATCACAGGTATCAACCTTTTCAATATGCGAATCATTTTAGTGGATGCTTTTCACTTACGCACCAGAGGTTCTTGTAAGTCCGGATG
>JAQGOX010000610.1 GCA_028293365.1 Verrucomicrobiales bacterium
CGATCGAAGAAAACCCGGAGCTAACGATTCGCAGTGTAGTACACAACCAGATGCTTTACCAGGAAGGATGGGGAGTGGGACGCATCAAACATTCGTTAACCTATTCGGGTGGATTGAGTCGCTCCTACACCCGCACCTACGCGCCCGCCCGACACTTTGGATTTATTGGGTTCAGCCCATTCACACGGCCCAATGTAATCTCCGTTGCCGAAGGAATTCCGTTCATCGACCTCACCGGCTACGACGTTTCAAAACTGTATGCGCTCAAAGGAGAGGTGGTTTCCCGGGGTATCAGGGCAGTAATTGGGCTGCAAATGCCGATATTTGAAAAGCGACGGTTCCAACACGGGGCGATTTCCAAAGCCAGTCTGGGTGAGCGGCTGCCTTTGCGCGAAAACGAGTACCGCAAACGCTTCCTCGCTCAATATTCTTAGCGGACTTGCAGTCGTGCCATCCCCTGCCCTTTACCCTCCATCACGGTCCGAACGAAATGCCTGGGTGAAGTCTCTGCGCGGCGCACGGAACGTGGTCAATACAGACCGGCCGTACGCGTTTACGCTTGATCATGAGCCTAATGCCAGCGGAGAGGTCGTTCCAATTGCGACGATTTTTTTGACAAACAAGGAATGCCCATTTCGATGCGTCATGTGCGATCTATGGCAAAACACGCTCGAAGAGAAGATCCTCACAGGACAGATTCCCAAACAAATCGAATACGCCCTTGATCGATTGCCTGAAGCGCGGCAGGTAAAGCTATACAACAGCGGCAGTTTTTTCGATCCCGCCGCAATCCCTGTTGAAGACTACGAGGTGATCGCGGCGCGAGTCAGACATTTCGAGCGAGTCATCGTTGAATGCCACCCTGTGTTTCTGGGTGACCGTTGCCGACGGTTTCGAGATCTTTGTTCCGGACAGTTGGAAGTCGCAATCGGATTGGAGTCCGCTCATGAGCCCACTCTCAGCCGGCTCAATAAGGGAATGGATTTAAAACAGTTCGAACGTGCCGCGACGTTCCTCAAAAAGGAAAACGTTGCATTAAGAGTTTTTCTCCTGATTCAACCGCCGTTCCTTTCCTTGGAAGAAAGTTCCATCTGGTTACGGCATTCAATCAACTATGCGCTGGAACATGGCTCCACAGCCATCTCTCTGATACCTACCCGAGCAGGAAATGGTGCGATGGAACGGTTAGGATCTAATGGTGATTTCAGGCCGCCGACTTTGGGCACGATCGAAGAATCATTGGATTGGGCGATCGGCCTTCAAAAAGGCCGCGTGTTCGCCGACCTATGGGACTTGAAGAAATTCCCGAATTGTCCGCAATGTTTCGATCGGCGCCGGGACCGGCTGAAATCCATGAACCTTTCGCAAACTATAATTCAACGGGTGAACTGCGGATGCGGTTCAGACCCAAATGAACGCGATATTAATGAGTCGGAACCCAGCCCCGGCCTGGAATGAATTCACGGCTGCCCGTATCCGATTTACAACCGGACATCACACCCACCAAAATCGCGGCTGCTACGAAAGCTATCAAAATCTTCATGCGGGTAAGTTAATCACGATTGTCAGCAGGGCAAGCTTGTAGCACATTGAGTTCACCGGACATGCCAGACGAATTTCGGTCATTGAAAGGTCAGTTGCTGCTTGATAGCGGCCAATTGCGCGGCTCCTTTTTCCATCGGGCCGTCGTTCTCATTTGTGAACACAACGCCGAAGGTGCGTTTGGATTGGTGCTTACGCAAAAGACGGAAAACAAAGCTGCGGATGTCCTTCTCGGCGACCTTCCCGATAAGTTAAAGGAACATCCTTTATTTCTGGGCGGCCCGGTCCAACCCAGCGCCCTGAGCTATTTGCATTCGGACACATTCATTCCCGATGCGAATGTCATTAGCAATGTCACCCTGGGGCATTCTTTAGAGGGATTGGTCGATATCGCATCATCCTTTTCCACGGCGCAGGAGATCAAACTGTTTGCGGGCTATGCCGGCTGGAGTGGCGGCCAGCTTGAGGGTGAAATGAAGCGAAAAGCGTGGCTGACGCACCCGGCTTCAATCGAATTGATTTACAATTCCGAACCGGGAGAACTCTGGCAGTCGATTCTGCGGGAAAAGGGCGGCACGTTTCGGTTACTTGCAGAGATGCCGGACGACCTTTCCGCCAATTGAAATTAGCGAGGTGGCACTCAATCCAAAGCAGCCTATGCGTGCTGCCAGATCGCAGAAGTGAATGATGGCATTTTGTGGTGTCGCTCTGGCGGTGATCAGCATCACCACACAGAGCAACCTCACCACTCAAGGCATTTGCAGAGCCGAGACGTCTATTTCTCAGTCTCTTTTGGAGCGGACGGAATCGCCGTCACCCAAAATAGGCGTTTCGGAACGTAATATTTTTGAAACGCGTTTCGAACTTCATCCCGTGTGTATTTTTGATAATCCTCTTTGATCGTTTTCTCAGCGTTCAAATCACGGTGTCTCAAATCCAGATTTCGCAGAACGGACCACCAATACGAAGGCTCGCGCATACTTGTATCCAAAACGTTTGCGACTTGCTTCTTGGCGTTTGCCAACTCTTCATCAGTCGGACCGTTTTCCGCAAAAGCATTGAACAACTTGTGAACTTCATCGGCCACCTTGCGTGCATTCTTCGGATCGCACGGTGCCCCCGCATAAAATCGTCCCGCATCCGTATAAATCCACGAAGGAACATTATTCGCATGGATGGAATAGACGATTGCCTGTTCTTCGCGGATCTCTTTTACAAGCCGGCTGCTCATAATGTACGAGGCTAATTCGAGCGCTCGCGAATCGGAGATGTTTTTCGCCTCCGAAGCGGCAAATCCCGCATATGAGACGGCCTGAGGGGTAACGGTTTCGACGGAAACCTCCCGCGATAGTGGGCCCGGCTTGCGGGGTGACTCGCGTAACTTGTCAATTGAATCGGAGAACCGTTCGCGCTTCGGCAACGAACCAATATAACGGCTCACGAGTGCCAGGGCCGGTTCGAGTTTGATGTCACCAACGATGGCAACTTCGATGGGCGCCGTGCGACAAAGGCGTTCGAACCAAGCCTGGGCCGCAGGCACGCTGAGCGCTTCAACCTCCGATTTATCGAGAAAGCCTCTGCGCGGGTCGTTGTTCGAAAGCAATTCCTCCATCGCTTCCTGCGCCTTAAAGGCCGGCAATTTTTCCCGTTGAACCATTTGCTGTAGTCGAGCGAGCCGCCAGTTCTTGAAAGCGGCATCTTCGACCTTGCCATCCGTAAGCAAGGCATACGCTTCCTGCAATCCGAACTCCAGATCGATGGGTGAGCCGCTCACAGTAACAGTGAAATTGTCGCCGGCCGGCCCGGCACTCACCGAAATATTTTTGCCGGTGGTGAAATCGCGCATTCGGGAAGAATCAATCTTCGAGGTCGCCGCCTCGTTAATGGCGAGGGCGGCAACCTCAGTAATCCCAACGTTTGTCGCAGTCTCCTCCAAAGTTCCTCCGGTCAGACTAATGCTGACAAAAACAGCGTCTTTTTTATAATCCATGAACCGATGATGAACGCGCACTCCGTTATCCAGCCAGGCACTGGTGACACCGAGATCTGTATCCGTTTTCTGCTCAAGTATGTTGGCCGGTTTGGGGAGTTCGCTCAGCAAATTGGTGATCGCCGCCTCTTCTTTTATCGGCTGAAGCTTCTGGGCCCACGCCACTTTAGCCACGGAAAGCACCTCGCCTTGCGTCGGTGCTTTGGCTTTTTCTTTTTCAGCCATGGTCACGGTGTAAGCATAAGTCCCAGGCGCAAAATTTGCCTTGAACGCTCCAGTCACCTCCGCTGAAGTCACACTGGGAAGATATTTCTGATAAAGATCCAGATTCTCTTTGGCCGAGAGGATCGGTGTTTTATCGTTCGCTGAGGTTACCATTTCGTCGATCAGTTCGCGGGCATTGCGGGTTGACTCGGTGCGCACGGCCCGCTCAGCGTCGGCCAAAATTTCTCGCCTGGCCAATTGCAATTCCCGTTCACTAAATCCAAATTCCCGAGCCCGACCGATCTCGCTGATCAATTCCGTCAACATCTTGTTCCAGTCCGGAGCCTCACCGGTCGCGAATCCTGCTGCGAGCAAGGCGTCATGGAAAAAATTATCGATTGAGGCACCTGCGCCACGATAACTGGCTTCGCCTCTTTTGACGCGATCATCAAAACGGCGTCCGATGATCCAGCTACCAAGATACTCGACCAATTCCGTTCGCCATTGTTCTTCGGTGACGGTGGCCGGCCTACCTGGTTTCAGGTTGAGCATTTGGATCTGGCAATAGGCCATTTCCGGATC
>JAQGOX010000612.1 GCA_028293365.1 Verrucomicrobiales bacterium
TTGGATATTCGTAAACTTTTGAAACCGATAATGTGACACCAAATCGTTTATTGAGAGCATTGATCCATTCAACCCCAACGATTGTATCCAAGCCGATGCTGACAAAGGACTGCATCATGCCGACATCTGCGGTCGGCATCATGAGCACCGTTGCAAGACTTTCGACCAATGCGGAGGACAAATCGCCGTCTTTTGTGTCGTTCTCAATCCTCCCGATCTTCAGAGGCGTCAGTCCGAGATCAACCAGTGGTTTGACCGGCTCGGGAATCGCGCGGCAGTTCAACTCGTTCTGTAAGAACTCTGTAAACCGCCGAATATTGGGATGGTCATAGACTTTCGTCACCGATAACCGCAAACCAAATTTTTTATTGAGAGCCTGAATCCATTCAACTCCGACAATTGAATCCAAGCCCATTTCGACGAATGACTTGTCTGGGTTAACAGCCTCTGAAGCCATGAATAGGGCCGTTGCGAGGCTGTCGATCAATTGCCTCTCCAGGTTTACGCCTCGTTCGTTTCGGACTTCAGGAAGATCCTTCGGCTGAGCGCTGGTTCGTGAAGAGGCAGGTTCGGACGGCCTAACCGAAACTACCGGACTCAACGTCAAACGTGAAGGTTTGTCTGGAACGATTGGAAAACTAGCTCGTAATGCTTCAACCGGCCGTAATATCGGTGACGCCTTGACGGCCGGCGCCGTGGGCGGATTGGGCACGGTTAAACCTGCCAACGGCTCAGCCTGGTCGGGATGCCAATAACGTTCCCGCGCGAATGGGTAGGTCGGCAAACTGATCCGTGAGGGCTTTTGTTCACCGTAAAGTCTTCTCCAATCGACCGGTAGGCCTTTTACCCAAAGTTCGAGCAAACGAGTGTACTTTCTACGGGCGACCCATTTATCGACTGCCTCCTTGAGATCATCGTCGGAACCGAAGAGCGAAAGCGAATCAGAGCCCGTATTTACGGTACCTCGGAAGACGCCTTCGATCTCTGCGGATCCGACCAGCAGGTGTTTCAGCTTATCTTGAAGTTCGCACACCGTCCGAACCGCAAAGGCACACCGGTGCTCTCTTGGTTCGCGCCCGACCTGAAGGGTGTATGCGAGGTTTATCAAGGAAACCGATGGATTTGCTTCCAGATAACGGCTTAAATTTGAAGCGATTTCCGCCAGCCGTTCCGGATTTCGAGCTGAAAGCAGGACTGCAACTGAATCGAATCCCTCAGAAACCACAGGCTTGAATCCGGTCAAGGTATAAAATTCCTCTACGATTAGGTGCGCATTAGCGCCGCCCGCGCCGAAAGATGAAATACCCGCCCTGCGCGGGTATCCTTTTTCGACTCCGTCAATTGAAACCAGAGGCCGTTTCCAATCCTCCAACTTCTGCTGCACGAAGAAAGGAGTACGGGCGAAGTTAATATTTGGATTAGGCGATGCCGAATGAAGCGACGGAGCCAACTGCCCGTGCTTCATCTGCAACAGGACTTTAAAAAGACCGGCCATACCGGCCGCGCTTTCGCAATGACCGATGTTGGATTTCACCGATCCAATTGCGCAAAACTGGCGGTCCGAAGTTTTCTGTTTTCCGACCTCTTCAAACGCGCGAGTCAACCCAGTGATTTCGATGGGATCACCGAGAACCGTGCCAGTTCCGTGCGCTTCAATATAACTCAGAGTACGTGGATGCACGCCCGCCCGCTCCATCGTCTCTGCGATAAGCTGAGACTGTGCGACAGGATTTGGAACTGTGTAGCCGTTGGTTTTACCGCCTGCGTTGACGAAACTGCCCCTGATGACGCCGTAAATCTGATCGCCGTCTGCAACGGCTTTTTGCAGGGGTTTAAGCAAGATCGCACCCACCCCTTCCCCATCGACCATCCCATCTGCATTTGCTCCGAATGGTTTGCAAAGATCCGAAGCCGAAAGCATTCTTGCTTCGCTCAGTCTCATATAATGGACCGGGCTGAGGTTCAGGTTCACTCCGCCGGCGATTGCGCAATGACTCGACCCGGATTTTAAACTTTCTACCGCGAGGTGTATTGCTGTGAGGGATGCGGAACAGGCGGTATCGACAGCGAGGCTAGGCCCCTGGAAGTCCAGCTGATAGGAAACTCGATTTGCGATGGACGCGTAATTCGGGAGCGGGTTGTAGGTGCTGTTCATCACTCCCACGAAAACACCGACACGTCGTGATTCACAAAGAGTGCCAGGCGTATAACCGGCATCCTCAATGCATGAGTAAGCTGCCTCCAAAAAGATTCGCTCCTGCGGATCCATCCGCTGCGCTTCGCGCGGGGAAATTTGGAAAAACATTGGATCAAATCGATCCGCTTCCGAAACGAAACCACCCCATTTCGAATAGTAACTACCGCGCTGCCCCGGTTCCTCGTTGAAATATTGCCGCCAATCCCAACGGTCACTGGGAATTTCCGTAATGCAGTTTCGACCTTCCTTCAGATTGGTCCAGAACTCATCAAGATCCCGTGATTGAGGAAATCGACCGCTCATGCCCACGATCGCGATTCCGTCTTCTCGAGGGTTCGTTACTGAGGCTTTTGCTACTGACTGAGGAACCACCGGAACCGGTTGCGTGTCCGGAGTGACGCGAGTTGCATCTCTGAATCCGACATTACGAGCCAGTGCCTCGCGCTGATATTTGATCAAATGATCCACCAGGGCATTGATAGTCTGAACTTCGAAGAACAAGGTGCTCGTGATTTCCTCGAAATGTTTGCGAAGTGCGTTCGTCAAATGAACCACCAATATGGAATCCATCCCGTAGGCTTCCAGTGGCTTTGAAGAATCGAGTTGCCCCGCCTGCATTCTCAATTCAGGAGCTATCAATCGTTTGATGTAGGCCACCCCCAGTTCGCGCAATGATTCACCAGCAATCGCAACCGTTTCAGGTTTCGTTTCCTTCCCGGAGAGAATCGGAACCACCGAGATCTTATGCAGTTGCCGAATCACACCATCGCTTTCGGCCACTATGATTTGTTGCCCCAGATTGTGCTGCGATTCAGCGGGGAATAGAATCGATCCGAAACCTTCTGCCCGTAAAACCTGCGTCCAGGTTTCAGGAAGTAGTCCGGGACAACCAGGAATGCGCAAGGCATGGTCTTCATACAGCCACCAACCATCAAGTAAACCAAAGGTCAGATGGGCGAACAAGGTGTTCCGACAGATCTCGTTGATCACTAAAAGACCGCCACAATGCAGAGCGGCTTTTACATTACGGAGCGTTTGACGAATATTCCTGGTCGCGTGCAGCACATTCGTCGCAATCACGATATCGTAGCAATCCGGAGAAATCTCCTGCCCGTCCAGGGGTTTGCTGACATCAAAAATAACGGGCCTGATAAACGGATATTCTGGAGCGAAGTGCTTCTCAGCATGGAACAAAAAGACCTTCGAGATGTCGGTGTAACAATATTCCTCAATGCTCGATTGATACGGTTTGAGTCTAGCCAAAAGGCCGGCGGTGGTTCCACCAGTACCAGCCCCAACTTCCAGGATTCGGATTTTCGATGCGTCTCCCGCGTGTTCCCGGTTCTTAAGGTATGCAATGACTGAATCAGCCAATCGATCGTTAAAAAAGTCTGCGATCGGATTGCCCTTGTACACACCCTCCACTCGATCCATAGAAGATTCCGGAAACAGCACCTTGGTCGCCTTAATTGCGCCAGACAACACCTCTGGAAGTGAGCGAAGGCAGGCTTCGAGGAGCGCCATTTGAGTCGCCACGCTCTCATTTAAAATCCACTCCTTTTTCAGAAGCGACCAATCCGACCAGGCAGCATCGAGATTCAGGCCGGGCTTCTCATTCGCCTCGGGCAAACCTCCTGTTTTAAGAATTGATAGACTGTGATTGAGCCAAGCCTGATAAGAACCAGATATCTTCTTTCTGTCGATTTTTCCAGACTGAAAGATTCCCATTGAATCCAAAGTGCCGTGCAGAAGATTTAAAAGAACGCGCTCTAACGCCGCTGGCTCCAATTGTTCAATCGTCGGCAGCGACCCGCTGGTCGTCGCAGCAGGTAAGAGCGGTAAATCTAAGGGAACGCCACTCTTTCTGAATTCTGAATAAACAGTCAGCCATTCCGGAGCAATATCCGCGTCGGCCACCAGTGCCGTTCCAATTAATTTCGAAAAGGCCAACTGATTGAATTGACTTCCCAGTAATGAATCGAGGGCCGCCATGCCTTCGTGAGATTCGATCGATCCCAATCCTCCCTGAGCCATCCGCTCGCGGTACTCAGCCTCTTTCACGATACCGAGAGTGCCCCAATAGCCCCAGTTCATGACTTTTACTGGGTAGCTTCGGTTTTGACCAAGCGCGTTGGCGTACGCATCTTTAAACGTGCAACCCGCCGCATAATTGCTCTGACCGGGAGCCTTGGAGAATGATTGAATCGATGAAAAGAAAAGCATGAAGTCGAGTGGCTCGCTCCCAAAAACCTGAGCCATACGAACGCTCACGTCGACCTTTGCTTCCAGGCCAGCCCGAAAACGCTCTTCGTCCATTTTGGCCAAACTTTTATCCAATAGAACGATCGCCGAATGAACAACTCCGTTAATCCGACCATATTGGGATTTGATTAGATCGAACGCCGTCTGCAACGAATCCAGATTCGCAGCGTTGGCCTGAATGTATTCAGGCCGGGAACCGGCAACAGAGAAAGCCTTCAGCCGTTCCTGCATCCGGTCATCGAGTCCGCGCCTCCCAATCCAGATAACTCTCGCTTGATATTTCTCGATGACAAAACGACTCCAGGCTTCTCCGAGGCCACCCGCGCCCCCAATCACTACGTAAACGCCACCAGCACGGTATAATGGATCTTTAGCGGGAATATTCCGCACGGGAATCAACGATGCTTCAAACCATTCACCGTTTCGATAGATTCGCGCATCACCCTGCGGATGAAATGGCATGCTGAAAATTTCTCGCATCAGCGGCCCGCCCCCGGACTCAATGTCCACAAGACGAATCTTCCAATGCGGATATTCCTTCGCCAATGATCCAACCAATCCATGGACGCTTGCGTCTGTCGGATTCGCCAGATCTAACTTCGAAACGGACTGGACATGGCGGGTTATAAAAGTACAACCGAAATCGCGGTTTCCACAGCCGAGATCCAAGAGGATTTTCGCGACCTGAAATACAGCTAGAACTCCCACTTCCTGACCAAGCAGCAGTTGCTCATCAACAATCGAGCTCAAACCGCCGGGTGACGCGATCCAGACCAAATGGTCGATCGTTTTGATCAATTGTGATTGAGCTCTTAATTCGTCCAACGACAGGAACCGCGCTGCCGGATATAGTTCGAGAATCTGCGCTTTTTCATTCTCCGTCCCTCCCAGGACGGCGATCGTCGCGTTCCTTGCTGGTTCAATTGCATCCAGAAAAGGCGATGCAATACCGTTCCACACCGGGCTCATGGTGACCAATCGAGACGGTGGATCGACCACAGCAGGAATAGACAGATCACGGTCCAGGGTACGGGTGGAAAATTGCTTCATTCGAAGACAAACACGCCCGTTGTCATCGCAAAGATCGATATCGAATTTTTCAACTTTGTCTCCCGAACCGCTGCCTTCT
>JAQGOX010000618.1 GCA_028293365.1 Verrucomicrobiales bacterium
CAAAATATCCTTGATGACCTCACCATGGACATCGGTCAAGCGTCGGTTCGAGCCGTTGTAGCGATAGGTCAGTTTTTCATGGTCGATGCCGAGCAGATGAAGGATGGTCGCATGCAGATCGTAACAATAGGTTTTGCCTCGAGTTGCTTTCCAGGCCCAGGGATCGGTCTCGCCGTAACTGACACCGCCTTTGACTCCGGCGCCAGCCATCCATGAAACGAATGCACCGCCATTATGATCCCGACCGGTGGAGCCTTGCGTGAAGGGCATGCGGCCGAACTCGGTGCTCCAGATGACAAGCGTGTCTTCGAGCAAACCGCGCGATTTTAAATCTTTCAAAAGTCCTGCGACGGGCTTGTCGGTGGCGGCAGCCATCGGCGGAAGTTCTTTCGGGATATCGGCGTGGTTATCCCAGTTATTGGTAGGTCCACCGGCACCACTCCAGATTTGGACGAACCGAACATCGCGCTCAATGAAACGCCGCGCGAGCAAGCAACGGCGGCCAAATTCCTCGGAAACTTTTTCGTCGAGGCCATATAGCTTCCGTGTCGCATCGGTTTCCTTCGTGAGATCCATCGCCTCCGGAGCCGCAAGTTGCATTTTTGCGGCGAGTTCATATGAGGCTATACGCGCTTCGAGTCGCGAATCGCCGGGCCATTCCTTCTCATGCGCATGGTTCAGAGAGGCGAGGAGCTGCAGGCTGTCTTTTTCTGTGGCTGGAGTGATGAATTTCGCGCTGGAGGGCGCGGTGAGATCCGAGATCGGTTCAGGAGCCGCGGCGTTGATGATGGTACCCTGGTGAGTTACCGGCAGAAATCCCGCGCTAAAATTACCTTTCTGGTTGTAGGGCAGACCTTTTAAGTCGGGCAAGACAATGAATGTGGGCAAATTCCGATTCAGGGAACCGAGTCCGTAGGAAATCCAGGACCCCATGGAGGGAAAACCGGGCATGAGAAATCCGGTGTTCATCATATAGCTGGCGGGGCCATGTACATTCGTTTTGGAAGCCATCGCCATGAGAAACGCAATGTCATCCACGCAGGTAGCGATGTTCGGGAAAACAGAACTGACCCAGCGGCCCGACTGCCCATGCTGTTTGAACTCAAATGGACTTTTCATTACGTTCCCTGGAACGCTGGTCGCAGCTTCAAAATGTTCCCCCGGGTCGAATGCCTTTCCGTTCATTTTCTCGAGCTCCGGTTTGTAATCGAAGGTATCCATCTGGCTCGCCCCGCCATTCATAAAAAGCTGAATCACCCTTTTTACCTTGGCGCGGTGATGCAGGCCGCCATTGAATTCCGGACGCGGTTGAAAGGGCGTCTCCGCGGCAAACAATCCCTGCTCGCCAAGAATCTGCGCGAGCGCGATTCCTCCAAGGCCACCGCCAAAACGCCAGAGAAATTCACGCCGGTTGAATGGGAGGAATTGCGGCATATGCATAAATCTCAGTTGATGAACATGAACTCGTTACTGTTGAAAATAACCCGGCAGAGATTGGGCAAACCATCCTTCTCCGCGAAAGCGCTCAGTTCATTTAGTTCTTCCGGTCGCGGAACGCGGCCGAGCGCGAGTTGATAGGCAGTTGTGATTTGAGCACTTAAGTTACCTGGCTGCAGTTTTTGCAGGCGCTCGGCAAAATGCTCGCACTGTCGCACCACAAAGCGATTGTTTAACATCGAGAGGGCCTGGAGCGCGGTCAGGGAGGAATTGCGGACCGGAGCCAATTGAGAGGAGTCCGGACAATCAAGCGAGTCCATGAACGGGTCGGGCAGAGTCCGGAAAATAAATCGATAGATACTGCGGCGAAAACTGTCGGGTGAATCGACGTCAAAGTGGGTGTAATCCACTTGCGGAGTGACGTGAATGCCGGGAGCCATCAAAAACTGCTGCACCGAAGGACCGCCCATTTTCAGATCGAGTTTGCCGGTGACGTAAAGAATCGTATCGCGAATGGACTCCGCCTCCAGGCGGGAGCGGTTCATGCGCCAAAGGAAGGTGTTATCTGCATCACGCGCCGAATAGACGGGATTATCCTGAGAGGACTGTTGATAGACCGCGCTCATTAGAATCAGTTTGTGGAGCTGCTTGAAGCTGCCCCCATGATCGAGGAACCAGGTCGCGAGCCAATCAAGCAATTCGGGGTGCGTCGGTTCCGCGCCCATTTTGCCGAAATCATTGGGAGTGTTGACAATTCCGCGACCGAAGTGGTACTGCCAGACACGGTTCACAATGGAGCGCCAGGTAAGAACATTTTTCGGATCGGTGATCCAGCGCGCGAGAGCGGCACGGCGCGCCCCTTCATTTGCAGTTTCAGCCACATTGAAATCGGAGACTAAACCTGGCACGCACGAAAGAGCGCCCGGTCTGGCAACATCTCCTGGTTGTTTAATATCGCCGCGCTTCAATAGATGAATGATTCGTGGACTGTCAGCCGGTTTGAAACTCGCATCGGCTACGAAATCACTGCCACCGGCATAAACAAAATGAGGTTTGGGCAACGCGTCGAGTTCCTCTTTCAATTGAAGGTTGGCAACGTAAATTGCAAGGTCGAGCTTTTGCGCCCGAGTACGGTCCCAGGCTGAAGTTTGAAGTGCTGACGCGACCAGATCGGGAAGCTTACTTACAGATACGGGACGCGGAGCGCTCGTGAAAGATAACCGGACGCGGCCTATCAGATGGCCGCCACCGTGGTTCTGCTCCAGGGCAAACGAGATCGGCGTCGCATTGGTAAGAGCTTCTTTCAGTTCGAAGACGGCTTGATGTGGTTTGCTGATTTCCGGGTAGATTCCCCAGGCCGTTTTTGAATCGTGATCAATTGCTTTTTCAATTCCCCAATCCTGCTGGTTGAAATCGGCAGTGGGGTGTTCAAGAGCGATGGCATTGGTCGATCCTGTCAGATTCGCGCGGAATTCTGTCAGGTGTAAATTTCCATTGTCCTGTCGGCCCGGCCCTTCGTGAGGAAGTGAACTGTCTGTCAGCACTTCCAGGCGGATGGCCGTAGCGCCGCTAATGGGTACGACACCTGACACCGTATAAGTATCGGTCTCGGGACGATTCCCGGTCGAGAGCACGGAACCATCCGAGAGTATTTTGAGCGTCGCCCCGTTGCTGGAGACGCATGAAGCAGGAACGAGGACCGTCCATTGGGTGGCCGATTCCGAAAGTCCGTTTTCCCATTTTGCGACCTTCCTTTGGAATTCTTCTCCGACCAGTTCATCCAGAATAGAAGGATCTTTCTTCTCAATCGCTGCTTTTCGGGCGTGCAGCCGGTTCCGGCGTTGGTGAACTTCCGGATCGGGATCATAAACTCGATTGCCCTTATCGGTTGCCGCAAAAACAGCCTGAAGGTTGTAATATTCCGCCTGCAGAATCGGATCGAATTTGTGGTTATGACAACGAGCGCACTGCGCCGTGGTACTGACGAAGGTGTTCATCGTCGTCATCACGATGTCATCACTATCCAGGTAACGGTCAATCTGACGGTCAATGCTGTCTTACCGAATATCGCGGAGCGAACTCTCATCCCACGGCCCCGCTGAAAGAAACCCCATTGCGACAGTCGCCTGGGGATCATTGGGGAATAGGGTATCGCCCGCGATCTGTTCCTGCACGAATCGTGCGTACGGTTTGTCAAGGTTGAATGCAGTGATGACGTAGTCGCGATAAGGCCAGGCATTGGTGCGTGGGCGATCCTGGTCCTGCCCGTGCGTTTCGGCGTAATGAACGATATCCAG
>JAQGOX010000638.1 GCA_028293365.1 Verrucomicrobiales bacterium
TGCTCCTAACCACCCCAATTTTGATTAACAATCCCGGCTCTCAATCAACGACGCAAAGGGCAAATGGTGGAGACGTGTTTATTGTTGATAAGGACGTTCACCTCCGAAAATTGCTCACTGAATTCCTTGGTGTTCTGGAATGTCGACTCTGCTTCTTCGACGATGGATATACCGCGCTTGACGAGGCCCGGCGTAATCCTCCAAAACTCATTATCACCGAAATTCTGGTGCCGAAACTAGATGGCCTTGCTCTATGCCGGCTCATTAAAGGAGACCCGAGCCTTGCTTCGGTCAAAGTTCTTGTTTTGACTTTTCTTTCCGCGGGAGACCGCGCCCGGCTCTCCCGAGCGGACGGATTTATCCAAAAACCAATTCAACGCCCAAGCATCCTCCAGTCCGTTCGCGCGCTTATTGGCGCGCCCACGGCCGAACTAAAATCATGAATGTCCGGATTAGCACGGGAAATTGCGAAGCAGACGAAATCCTTTTCGGCGGTTTCCCAAAGAATTCGATCAATATCATCATGGGCCTGCCCGGAACCGGCAAAACGGTCTTCGCTCAGAACCTTGTTTTCCACAACGCAAGCGCCGACCGCCCCATCCTGTACCTGACCACTCTATCAGAGCCCGTGGCCAAGGTGGTGCGATACCTTGAGCGCTTCGATTTTTACGACGAAAGCAAGCTGGCCACGGAGGTGCATTATGACGACGTTGGAGCGCGTCTGGCCAAAGAGGGCATCGGCGCTATTCTTCCCATCATCGAAGAAGCGATTCGAACCTTGGCGCCAAAAATCATCGTCATCGACTCTTTCAAAGCCCTCCATGATCTCGCGCCCTCCGGACTTGAACTCCGGAAAATGCTTTTTGAACTAACCGGGACGCTAACGGCATTCGACACCACTGTTTTCCTCCTGGGCGAATACACCAACGAACACGCGCAACAGTTGCCAGAGTTCGCGGTGGCAGACGGTATCGTCCAGCTCATGCGCAATCCGACCACCACGCGCGATGAACGGTTCCTGCGCGTTCTCAAATTGCGCGGCAGCGCTTATTTGGAAGGGTCGCATGCATTCCGTATCGAGAGCCACGGTCTGGAAGTCTTTCCGCGACTGGTTTCTCCTCAACTTCCCGAAAATTATAAGATTGTGGAGGAGCGAATTTCCTCGGGTGTGCCCGGAATGGACAAACTTTTGGGCGGAGGACTTTGGCGGGGTTCAACTACGCTCGTCGCCGGGCCAACCGGCGGTGGTAAAACGACCATGGGACTTCAATTCGTGCTGGAAGGGGTGAAACTTGGCGAGCCTAGCCTTTACGCGAACTTTCAAGAAAATCCGACGCAAATCGCAAGAGTGCTCCGCAACCTGGGAGTCGATGTCACCGAAGCTGAGAAAAAGGGTTTGCTTAAGCTCTACTATTCATCGCCTGTCGAATTGCAAATCGACAGCGTGATTGTGACCCTTTTCAAACGTATTCGCGCCGAAAAAATTACACGAGTGGTTATCGATGCAATTGGAGATCTTCGGATGGCCGCCAGCGATCCCCAGCGCCTTCACGATTATTTGTACGCACTCATTCAGCATTTCACGGTCATGGGTGTCACCACGTTTTTGAATTTCGAGACCGCAGGGGTCGGCGCTGATGGGCACCCGGCTTCTGCGAATGGGGGAAGAATAAGTTATTTATCCGATAACATCGTGATTCTCTCGACGGAAGTTAAGGAGAAAGTAAAGCGGACAGTTTCTGTAATCAAAGCCCGCGGAGGAGCCCATGATTTAAGCATCCATGAGATAGAAATCACCGAAAATGGAGTGCGCGTTAAATTGCCCTGATCCACCACATATTTGGGCGGCTACGCCGAATTTTTTTCACTTGGAAGGAAAAAGGACGATCAAAAGGGAGGCGATGCCGAATGCCTCCAAAACTTGGACGACGGATTCCAGAGCAGGAATCGAACATTCGTGTTACTGTCCAGAGATGAATTTTCGATGAAACATTACCACGCGACAATCATGATTGTTGATGATGATCCCAACGATCGCTTCCTGATTGAGAGGGCGTTCAGGAAAATTGGCGTCATGGATCCTATCCAAACGCTGAACGGCGGGCGCGAGGCCATTGCGTATATGATGGGCGAGGGAAAATATGCGGATCGAACTGTGTATGTTTATCCGACGTTCATCAGCACGGATTTAAAGATGCCCGAGGTGGATGGTTTTTCGGTCTTGGAACACCTCAAAAACAATCCCGAGTGGTCGGTCATTCCGACGGTCGTTTTGACATCCTCTCGCGATTTGGACGATATCAAAAAAGCTTACATGCTCGGGGCAAGTTCGTATCACGTGAAGCCCAGTTCTGCCGAAAAACTGCGCGAGCAGTTAAAGGTGCTGCATGATTATTGGATGACCTGCGAAGTTCCTCAAGTGGATAGGAGCGGCCGTCAATTGATTACAGATAGCCAGGGCAAGCTCGGTGAAAGATTTGAACAGCCAGAACGCGGTCTCAGTGATGAAGAGACGAGAATGATTACCGCTTCCGATTTGAAGCCCAAACCCAAATACTGTAAGGGTCCGTCATGAAATAAGTGCCGCAAGAAGCCGCCGGAATTTTGCCCTCCGGCGAGGCGTGAACTGAACCTCTTACGGAACGGTCAGGAACGCTTTGTAAAACAGTTCCGGAGTCACTGGCGAGGGGATATGTGTAAAAGTCCAGGGAGAGGTGCCAGGAGTCGCGGTCGTGACCGTTGTCCAAATGCCATCTCCCACCACGGGACGGGATTGCAAAGTGAGCTGATAAAAGGGAGTTGTATCCATGAGGACGGTCACCGAAGTCGGGGTTGGCCTGGAAATGGCGGAAAACTTTGGGGCAGTGGGCGTGGGCAATTGGCCGCCCGTGCCGTTGAAAGTCACGCCGGCGCTGAAGGCGAGGGCCCGTCCGTTCATCGTGCTGGTCGATTTCATGGTGATTGCTTGATCGGCGATAATGGTGCCGTTGAAGACCGCGCCGGTTTCGATCACCGCGGAAGTGCCCACCTGCCAGAAGATGTTCCGGGCCTGCGCGCCGCCTGCAAGAATGACCTGGATCGAGTTGCCCACCTGGAGGTCGGAGGCGATCTGAAAAATCCAGACATCATCGGGCCCTCCGTCGAGCGTGAGGTTCGAGCCCGTGATCATCGCCGTGCCGGTGAATTTGTAGAGCCCTGGAATGAGCGTCATTCCGCCGAGGTTGCCAGCGCCCGGATTGAGCTGAGGGCCGGAAGGTACCGGGGTTCGCCCGGCGGCGTCGTTGAAGGCGATGGTGATATCGCCCTTGGCACGCGTTAACAATGTGGGATCCACGACCGATCCAGCCGGACCAGTAGCATCGACGGTGTAGATGGTTCCGTTGACTTGCGCCTGCGTTAAATGAATGGCGGAGCCGGAGATTGGGCTCGCGCCGATGTCGCCGTTTATGATGCCGCCGCCTGTGGTGGTGATGGCAGCTCCTGCCAGAATCGTAAAGTGTGCGGTCGAGCCGAGGTTCACTGGCGCAGGCCCCGCGGCCTGAATGCCGAGAGGCAAGGCCGATAACGAGGCGGCGCAGAGGAGCGCCTTGATCGTTGTGGGATATTGTGAAATTGAGCCGCCTTCGCGAATTTTATTCTTTAGTTTCATAAATTATTGGGAATCACAAGCCGATGGTCGGAACCGATTTTCCGAAGAAAGGTGTTGGAGTCTTTTGACTCTCCCTTAGCATCATGCCCTGCCAACGCGCGGTCTATGAGGCATTTCACCCCGATTTCCCTACGGCAATAGTCCCAACGCGGGCAATGCAATGCCGCCGAAATTCCATTGTGCCCATTTTGGAGATTCGCTCGATTCATGAGAAACAAAGATATCGCGCCGGAACTCCCGACGAGATTGGAAATGTTGCCGCACTCCTGATGGGGACTGACGGCGCATTTATCACCGGCAGCGACTTCCTTATGGATGGTGGAGTCACGGCGGCTTATTGGTTCGGCGAACTCGCTCCAAAGTGAAGGCATGGCCGTGTTTGTTTGGGACACGGTAGAACCTGGAAAGGAAAAACTAAAACGGAACCCAGTTGGGGATTTTTGGCGCGTCGTCGCCCGCAAATCCAGCCCGGAGGGCGAAAGACAACATTCCACCGATTTATCGGTGGGTGGTACGGAAGTAAAACGGAGTCCCGCAAGGGACGACAGAAAGATCCGTCATCCTATGCAAGACGGGAGTAAGGTTATCCCGATCGCGATTTACAAATTCCCATTCCGGATTTCGTGCCCCAAAAAGCCTTCCTGCCGCTTGTCATCTTTTGAAGAATCGTTATGCTGATGTGATTCGGTCCGGCCCCATAGCTCAAATGGATAGAGCTCGAGTTTCCTAAACTTGAGATCCAGGTTCAATTCCTGGTGGGGTCACCAAATTCGATCGGTTTTGTGTATGATGCCTGCCGTAGCCAGGCGATGCTTTCGCATTCGCAGAGCCTAATCCATCGTCAACACCACGCGAAATCGTGCCTTCCCGCTCATCATCCTCTCATAAGCTTCCGCTACCTTTTCGAGTGGGAAAACTTCGTTCATTGAGCGCACACCCGAAAGAACGCTAAACGCGAGCGTCTCCTGCGAATCTATCGCCGTGCCGGAATACCAGCCCTTCACTGACCGCCGACCGGTGATCAAAACCAGCGGCGAAATCTGCATCGACTGTGCTGCGCCGATCACCACCAAAGTTCCATTGATGCCGAGACCCCCTTGAGTGGCGCTCATGGCGTCGCCCGCCGTCACCGTCGCGAGAATCACTTTTGCGCCCCCCAACTTTTGCAGTTCAGCGGCCGGATCTTGAGTCTGGCTGTCAATATAACTCCAGGCGCCGAGTTTTTTCGCCAACGGTTCCTTGTCCTTGCCGCGGGCAATGGCCACCGTTTTGAAACCCATCTTCACGGCGTACTGCACACCGAGATGCCCGAGACCGCCGAGGCCAAGGATCGCGACCACATCTCCCGGACGAGCCGCCGTGTTTCGCAGCGCATTGTAAGTTGTAATTCCTGCGCACATGAGTGGCGCCGCTTCCACGGCAGTTAAATCTTCCGGCACGGACGCCACAGCGATGGCTGGAGCCACGATGTAATCGGCGTATCCACCATCGAAGGAAATCCCTGTGATCTGCAGCGCCACCGAGCACCCGAAAAAATTGCCGTTTCGGCACTCATTGCAGTGACCGCAATGACCGCCATGCCAGCCTACACCCGCGCGTTGGCCTGCCTTCCACTGCGTCAATCCTGCGCCCACCGCATCCACCGTTCCGACCACTTCGTGCCCGGGCACCCGGGGATATTGCAGCCCTGGCCAATGCCCCTCTTTCACGAGTGAATCACTATGACAGATACCGCAGGCTTGTACTTTGATCCGTAGCTGACCGGCCCCTGGCAAGGGGATTTCACGCTCAACAATTTCAAACACTCCGCCTGGGTGTGTAATTTGGGCTGCACGCATTTTTGCCATAATTCCCCTAAATTTTTGTCCCTCAAAGCGAGGAATGTAAACAGTCTGTCACTCTGCTCACTTTTGACAAACGAAAATCGATTGAGCGCCTCTTTCTTCCTCTCGGGTGAAACCGCGGGTCACAGTGGAATGCGACAGTGCCAGTTCCCTTATCACAGCGGTTGAAACGGACGGGGCTCGCTCTGGCAATTTCAGTCTTCAAAATCGTCGTGATCGCGAGCGTTGCGAAGTTGGACTCCGTCGGCATAATAGATTTCAATATGGAACTGCGTCATTTGCGATATTTCGTGGCCGTGGCAGAGGCGCTAAATTTCACGAAGGCGGCTATGCGCCTGCGCTTGGCCCAACCCGCCCTAAGCCGGCAAGTCTCGGATCTGGAGGAGGAACTCGGCGTTGACCTGCTGAAACGCACTTCTCACGGCGTTCTGTTGACTCCAGAGGGAAAATTATTTCTGGAGGAGTCTCGGGTAACACTAAAACATGCAGACGAATCCGTGACGAAGGTGCGAGCGCTCGCTCGCGGCGAGTTTGGTGAACTTCAAGTGGGCTTTTTGGCGCCTCTCGATATGCACATACTTCCACGTGCGCTCGCCAACTTTCAAAGAACGACACCGAGTGTCAAAGTAACGCTGCGGGACTTGGGCAGCGACGAGCTTTGCGATGAATTGCGAAAAGGAACGTTGCATCTAGCCGTAATGATGCAGCCCAGCGAGGAATTGACCGCGGGAATTCATTTTGAGGAAATTGGACGATATCCGTTTTTCGTCGCGATGGCGTCAGGTCATCCATTAGCCAGGATGAAAGCTGTTCCTCTTGAAACCCTTTCGAGGCAGCCTCTGGTTGTTCTTAACCGTAAAAGAAACTCTGAATTTCACCGAATATTGAAACGTGTTTTCGCGCCGCTACGCCCCAACATTGTCACCGAGAGCGACAGCCTAAATTCTCTTATTACGGAAGTCAGCGTGGGAAACTGCGTCGCCGTTGTGAGCCAACTTTTTAAACAAGCAGTCGGAACGCGGCTTGCGTATCGGAAATTGATCGATAATAAAGTCGCCATGTCCGTGGGCATCGCGCGGGCAAAAAATGGCGATCTGCCTCCAGCGGCAGAACAGCTTTGCGCCACCATCCGCCAGATCGCCAGGGTCTAATCGTTCATTGTCAAGATTCCCAACCTTTCAGGTAAGAGGCGGTTACCCCTCTATCGGCTCTGATGCTGATATTCGCGAAAAGCATCGCCGCTAAAAAAACGTAGTATTGGGCGCGTCAAAATCCCGCTGATAAGGTCGTCACAAGGTTGGCAGACGCCGACAAAACGGAAAGAAAGCGAAAAACAGAAAGGTCAAAGATATGAGCACACAGAAAAGCAATCAGCAGCAAAACAAGTCCCGCAAGTCGATTGTCCTCGTGCATGGTGGATTCGTAGATGGTTCCGGTTGGGCGGGCGTTTACAAGAATCTTAAGGAACAGGGGTACAATGTCTTGGTGGTTCAGAATCCGACCAAATCGTTGGCCGATGACGTCGCAACCACAAAGGCTGCAATCGAGAGCGTCGATGGCGATGTCGTTCTGGTTGGCCATTCGTATGGCGGCGTCGTCATTACCGAAGCGGGAACCCATCCAAAGGTCTCGAGCCTCGTTTACATCGCGGCC
>JAQGOX010000648.1 GCA_028293365.1 Verrucomicrobiales bacterium
ATTGAGTTATGAAACTCGGCATAGTGCGATGCAGGCGTTTTGCCTTGAGTTGGCGAGGAGTTGGTCTCGATTCGGTGATCACGGCCACGCTTTGGAGATCGGCTATGATTTTCTGGATAATGTTCTGCCCGGTTTGTTGCAGGCATTCAATCGCGGGCGCAACGAGTTTGAACAAATGCCCTGGCTGGCCGCATTGGTCTGTTGCTCTCCATTTGATATTGCCCTCCACGACGCCTATGGAATCGTGAATCGGATTCCCACCTATCAGACCTATGCGGAACAGTTTCTCAGCCGTGATCTGAACGAATTTTTAACCCCGGCGAAAGATTCGAATGTTTCTTTCACGGGCCAGTATCCCGTTTCGTTTTTACGGAAAGCGCCCCTGACCCATTTGCCGGCATGGCATCTGGTGGGAGGGCTTGATGCTTTGGAACCTTCGGATTTGGTTGGGTCACAGCCCTCCGACGGCCATCCAGTCTTGCTTCGCGAATGGATCGAGCGCGACGGATTACAATGTTTAAAGATTAAACTGCGAGGCAACGACGCAGCGTGGGATTATCGCCGCATGGTGGCCGTGGCGACGATCGCGATTGAAACCGGCGTTCGCTGGCTCTCCGCGGATTTTAACTGCACCGTGCGCGATCCTGCCTATGTCATCGAGATACTCGATCGCTTAATGAATGAAGTGCCGCGTGCTTATGGGATGCTTCTCTACGTGGAGCAGCCATTCCCGTATGAACTTGAGGAACACCGTATTGATGTGCATGGAGTGTCGGCTCGCAAACCTCTATTTCTGGATGAAAGCGCCCACGATTGGTGCATGATCAAGCTCGGACGCTGCCTGGGCTGGACCGGCGTCGCCTTAAAAACCTGCAAGACGCAGACAGGCGCGTTGCTCAGCCTTTGCTGGGCACGAGCCCACGGGATGACGCTCATGGTGCAGGATTTAACCAACCCGATGCTCGCTCAAATTCCGCATCTCCTTTTAGCCGCGCACGCTCCAACAATCATGGGTGTGGAAACGAATAGCATGCAATTTTACCCTGAGGCTTCCGTACCGGAAGCCAAAGTGCATCCCGGCCTCTACCAGCGGCGTCAGGGCAAAGTCGATCTCTCAAGCATCTCTGGCCCCGGGTTTGGCTATCGCGTGAATGAAATCGACCGCGTCCTCCCGCCGGTTGCCGCCGAATTTTGAAATTTCATATATGAAAACTGCGTCAGTAACTATCAACACGTATTCGAAACTGTGCGGCCTTTTTTACGTGGCCGCCAACCTGGTTGCAGGTTTCACGAGTCTCGCTGCGGAGAATTCCGTTCTGACGCTGCACACGCGGCACCGCGAACCGGTTTCCGGCAATACCAACGAATGGAACGTCACGGAAAAAGCTGTTCAATGGGGCCCGAAACAGACCGCGCTCATCATTTGCGACATGTGGGACAAACATTGGTGTCCGGATGCGACCGAGCGTGTCGGCGAGATGGCGCCAGTAATGAATCGAGTGGTCGCTAAAGCGCGCGAGGATGGTGTCCTGATCATCCACTGCCCGAGCGACACCATGAATTATTACAAAGATTTTCCGGGTCGGAAACTTGCGCAATCCGCGCCTAAGGTCGAAACAAAGGTTCCATTAAAGGGGTGGTGCAGCTTACAGGGACAGTCTGAACCACCTTTGCCCATCGATGATTCCGATGAAGGCTGTGATGGCTGTCCGGATTGCCCAACTTATCGCGCATGGAGCCATGAGCACAGTGCGCTGGAAATCAAAGAGGGCGACGCAATCACCGATTCGGTAGATGCGTTTTACCTGATGCGTCAACGCGGTATTACAAATGTGATCGTCATGGGTGTTCACGCAAACATGTGTGTTTTGGGAAGGCCTTTTTCCATCCGGCAGATGGTGGCACAGGGCCAGAATGTGGTTCTCATGCGCGATATGACCGACGCGATGTACCATCATCGCAGCCGCCCGTATGTTTCGCATTTTCGCGGCACCGAAATGGTGGTCGAACACATCGAGAAATATTGGTGTCCGAGCATCACAAGCGTCGATTTTCTTGGAGGCGAACCGTTCCACTTTAAAGAGGATAAACGGAAAAATGTTGCAATGATCATTGGCGAGAACGAATACCGCACCTGGGAAACGCTGCCTGATTTTGCCAGGCATGAACTTGAATGGCGTGGAGTCAATGTCTCCTATGTCATGGCTTCAACCAACGTGGGAGCCAACGAGTTCACAAACTATCAGGCCATTGCCAACGCCGATTTGCTGCTCGTGAGTGTGCGCCGGCGCACGCCGCCGCGCGCCATGATGGACCTGATCCGCGCTCACATTGCCGCGGGTAAACCGGTGGTCGGGATCCGCACCGCCTGCCACGCGTTTGACGCAAAAGTCCCGGATGAAGAACACGCGGCGTGGCCAACTTTCGGCAAGGACATCTTTGGCGCGGAATATCAAAATCATTACGGCGCCGGTCCTCAGTCGCTGCTGCAAACCATTTCGGCGAATCGAAGCCATCCGGTGCTGATCGATCTCCCATCAACCGAATTTTCCGTGGTTTCGAGCCTTTACAAAAACCGCAATCCAGCGCCCACGGTCACAACACTTATCCAGGGACACGTGGAGGGCAATTCGCAGATCGAGCCCGTTGCCTGGGTAAACACTGCGAATGATCGCCGGGTCTTCTATACTGAACTCGGAAGTCCGGACGATTTTAAGATGCCGGTATTTCGCCGTTTGCTGTTGAACGGGATTCTGTGGGCACTCGCGGAACCCATTCCACCGGCAGAAGTTGAGAAGTCCAAAGTCACCGCCAAAAAAGTGGAGCCGACGATTCCCAAACCGGCGCCTGTTACCGCCGCAGCTAAACCGGCTCCAACTGTGGTCGATCTTCCCCAGGAAGCGAATGCTTCACCGCAGACTTCCGCTGAGTCCGTCAAACATTTCAAAGTCACGGAGGACCTCGATTGGGAACAATTACTGGCTGAACCGACGATCGCACAGCCGGTTTTCCTGAATTTTGATCCGCGCGGCAGAATGTGGGTTGTGGAATATCGCCAATACCCTTCACCCGCAGGTTTGAAAATGGTAAGTCACGACAGCGTCTGGCGGTCAGTTTACGACAAGGTGCCGCCACCGCCGCCCCATCATTTTCCTGGAAAGGATAAGATTACCATCCATGAAGATACCGATGGCGACGGCACGTTTGATAAACACACCACCTTTGTTGATGGCCTGAACATTGTCACAGCCGTCGAACGCGGCCGCGGTGGCGTCTGGGTTCTCAATCCGCCATACCTTTTGTTTTATCGCGACGCAAACCAGGACGACATTCCCGATGGCGATCCCGAAGTGCGCTTGTCCGGTTTCGGGCTTGAGGATACTCACTCCGTAGTCAATTCGTTGCGTTGGGGGCCGGACGGCTGGCTTTACGGTGCGCAAGGCAGCACCGTCACCGCCAATATTATCGTCCATGCCGCCGATGGTTCGGTGCTTAATTCAAAACCGATTTTTTCACAGGGACAGAACATCTGGCGCTACCATCCGGAAAAGCGTCTCTATGAAGTGTTCGCGGAAGGTGGCGGAAATGCGTTCGGTTGCGAAATCGATAGTCAGGGTCGCATTTTTTCCGGACATAACGGCGGCGATACCCGCGGTTTTTATTATGTTCAGGGCGGGTATCTGCAAAAAGGCTTCGAAAAGCATGGACCGTTGTCCAATCCCTATGCCTTCGGATTTTTTCCACCGATGCCGCATCCGAGCGTGCCCAGGTTTACGCACAATTTTCTGATCTACGACAGTGGTGCGCTTCCGGAACAATATGCGGGGAAACTCTTCGGAGCTGAACCACTACAGGGCCGAATCGTGGAAAGCGAAATCACTCCCGACCAATCTTCATTTCGAACGCGCGATATTTCCTGGCCGGTGACCAGCGACGATCGTTGGTTCCGTCCCGTGGACATAAAATTGGGACCAGACGGAGCGATTTACGTATGCGATTGGTACGATCAACAGGTAAACCATTTCCGCAACCACGAAGGCAGGATGGACGCGAGCAATGGCCGGATCTACCGCCTTAAGGCCAAAGGCGGCGCTCCGATTCGAAACGCCGATTTGACCGCCTATTCTTCTGACGCGCTCGTCAGCGCATTGACGAACCAAAACCGGTGGATTCGCCAAACCGCGCTTCGACTCCTCGCCGATCGCCGCGATTCATCGGTTGTTCCAAAACTGGAAGAAAATCTCGTCAACGCGCGTGGCCAGCTTGCCCTCGAATCCCTTTGGGCTCTCAATCTCACAACAGGTCTCTCCGAATCAGCCACCCTGAAATTACTCGATCACCCGGATCCCTTTGTCCGCTCCTGGACTACGCGATTGCTCTGCGATGATAAAAAAGTTGCCACGACCGTTGCCGCGAAATTGGTTCAGGTGGCCAGGAATGAACCAGATCTGGAGGTCCGCAACCAACTCGCCGCGTCGGCCCGCCGACTTCCCGCCGAACAATGCCTCGCAATCGTTGGCCAATTGCTTACCCACGATGTGGATGCTCACGATAATCGAATGCCTCTCATGTTGTGGTGGGCGATCGAATCGAAATGCGAAACCAATCGCGACGAGGTTGTTCGCTTTTTTCAGGATCCCTCACTCTGGAAGCGGCCGCTCGTCGAACAACATCTGCTGGACCGTGTCATGCGCCGATTCGCTCAAGCCGGTACCCGCAAAGACCTTGTCACTTGCGCCCAATTGTTCGAACTCTCGCAGTCCCCGGAGGAGACGCGCCGGCTTATGGCGGGATTTGAGGCCGGATTCCAAGGTCGTTCGATGGCCGGTTTGCCCGACGAACTTTTGGTGGCCATGTCGCGGCATGGCAGTGCATCATTGGCACTGCGTGTGAGGCAGGGCGATGCGACTGCGCTGACCAAAGCCTTGCGGGTCATTCGCGACGAAACCTCCCCGAAGAGCGAACGCATCGAGTTGCTGGGTGTTCTCGCCAATATCAAATCGCCCACCGCCGTTTACCCGCTCGTGTGCTGTTTTCGCGGTGCATTTCACGACAATGAAATCCGCAAGGCGGCAATGGCGGCGCTGCAACTATATGACGATCCGATAATCGCCGATGCCGTCATCGACCTTTACGCCCGACTCAGTCCCGATGCTTTGTCATCGGCACAGGTGCTCCTTGCCAGCCGTTCTGCCTGGAGCGCTCAATTTGTCGATGCCATCGAGCATGGCCGCCTCAAGTCTCAAACCGTGCCGCTGAATATCGTCAGGAAGATGCATCAATATTCCGATCCAAAACTTGGCGAGTCTGTCCAAAAACTTTGGCCTTCTGTTTCGCGCGTTCATACCACTGCCTCAATGGAGGGACGCATTCATCATCTCGCGGAAGTGGTGCAAAGCGGATTCGGAGATCCTTATAGCGGTCGCACCCTTTTTCAGAATACCTGTGCAACCTGTCATCGCCTATTCGGTAATGGAGGCCAGATCGGGCCTGACCTCACGACTTATAAGCGGGACGATCTCGATTCCATGCTCTTGAGCATTGTTAATCCGAGTGCTGAAATTCGAGAGGGCTTCGAGAATTATTCCATTGAGACAAAAGACGGACGTTCACTCTCTGGCTTTTTAGCAGAACAAGACAATCAACGAATCGTGCTGCGCGGTCTCGACGGCCAAAACACCACCATGAGTCGATCCGATCTTCTGGAACTCAAAGCCGCGGGTCTATCCCTGATGCCGGAAGGTTTATTGGACGGCTTCGACGACCAGCAGGCACGCGATCTTTTCGCATATTTGCGCAGCACCCAGCCATTAGTGGGAGGTTTTGCGAAGCCTTGATTCCGAAAGTTATTTTTGCTCGAACTGACCCGTGCAAATGAACGAGACTTGATTCATGAAGTGTTCGTTCGAATCCGCGCTTTGCGCGGCTCTGCTTTTTGCAACCGTTAACGGCGTCGCCGAGGATTTGTTTGATCCGCTGAAAACCGTCAACCCGTATGCAATGGATGGCGTGCTGGTCCCGTCCAACCAAATACTTACGCCGGCTGGGCTGCAGGTCGAGCTCCCGGAACTGCGTCCACAGGTCATTGCGCTAAGCCCAGACGGTGCGATTTTGGTCACATCCGGAAAAACCCACGAACTTGTTGTGCTGAGTCCGGTTACGGGGAATATTTTGCAGCGCGTTCTTTTGCCGGAAGAAGGCCGAAAAGATGCTCAACCAGGAGCGATCTCGTCTCATATTCTCCTCCCGGATAAGGAGGGGCAGGTGAGCTTTACGGGATTGGTTTTTTCCCACGACGGAAGTCGTATTTACCTTTCGAATGTAAACGGCAGTGTCAAAGTTTTCGCGGTCGAACCGGGGCATAAAGTTGTACCGCTTTATTCGATTCCACTTCCTGCGCCCGACGGCACCCATCGCACTAAAGATATTCCGACCGGGCTTGCGATCTCGCTCGATGGCCGCCGCCTCTATGTTGCGCTTAATATTTCCAACCGATTGCTCGAAATCGATCTGTTAAGCCGGAAAGTCCTGCGCCAGTTCGATGTCGGCAACGCACCCTACGATGTGGTCCTCGTCGGTGCAAAAGCCTACGTCAGCAATTGGGGCGGCCGTCGCCCCGATTCCCGAAGTTTAACGGGGCCGATCGGAGTCGGAGCCTCCGTGAGGGTGGATCCCGTTCGTTTCATTGCCAGCGAAGGTTCCGTCTCAATTATTAATCTGGAAACCGGAATCGTAACTTCCGAGATCCTGGTCGGCCTGCATGCTTGCGCGCTCGCCGTAACTCCCGACGAAAAGCAGGTCGTCGTTGCGAATGCCAACAGCGATACCATCAGTGTCATCGAAGTCGCCACTGATCACGTCATCGATACGATTTCACTCGCCTGGCATCCGAATGCATTTTTTGGAGCGAGCCCCAACGCGCTCCAATTCGATCCTTCAGGCAAGATTCTTTACGTATGCAACGGCACTCAAAATGCCGTCGCCGTAATTGCATATCGTCCACATGGATCCAAATTGAAGGGTCTTATACCGACAGGCTGGTTTCCGGGAGCGATTGCCTATGACGCAAAACGCCGTTCGATTTATGTCGCGAATATCAAGGGAATTGGTTCCGGCAGGCGTTTCCCAGCCGGCACGGAAAAGTTCAAGTCGAATCAGTTCAACGGAACGCTTTCTCTGATCCCATTGCCGGATCGATCGTCATTAAAGCGCCAAACCGGCATCGTATTTCGAAATTGCAGACGTGCTGTCCTCGAGGCAGCGCGTTTGCCAGCCCGTCCCAACATCGCGGCTAAACCAGTGCCGGAGCGTGCCGGTGAACCATCCCTGATTAAGCACGTCATTTATATCATCAAGGAGAATCGCACCTACGACCAGGTTCTCGGCGATATCCCGGAGGGAAGAGGAAAGGCCGATCTTTGTATATTCGGCGACCATTTCACTCCCAACCAGCACAAGATTTGTCGCGAATTCGTTCTTCTGGATAACACCCACTGTTCTGGAATTTTAAGCGCTGATGGCCATCAATGGGCCGATACCGCTTTCGCTACCGACTACATGGAGAAATCCTTTGCCGGTTTTCCCCGGAGTTATCCTGACGGTATGGAAGACAAAGATGTCGATGCTCTTGCCTATTCCCCAACTGGTTTCATTTGGGATAACGCGTTGGCTCATCATAAAACCCTTCGCGATTACGGCGAGTTCACGATTGGGATCACCGGATGGTCGCAGCCAGGCAGGAAAAAAGGGCCGCATTTCACAGATTTTTATAGCGATTTCGCGAACGGAACGTCGCACACCCGTGTCGGGTCCCGCGCGGCGATTCAATCGTTGCGCCCCTACATATGCACCAACACAATCGGCTGGGATCTGGACGTCCCGGACCAATATCGTGCGGCAGAGTTCATCACCGAGCTCGAGCAATTCGAGAAGGCGGGAAAACTTCCCGAACTCATCATTATTTGCCTGCCCAACGATCACACCTCCGGAACCGCCGTTGGCGCGCCCACACCCGCCGCACAAGTCGCGGACAACGATCTCGCCTTCGGAAAGATAGTTGATGCCGTCAGTCACAGTATTTTCTGGAAGGATACCTGTATTTTTGCCATCGAAGACGATCCTCAAGCCGGCTTCGACCACATCAGCAGCTACCGAACCACTGCCTATGTTGTAAGTCCTTACACCAAACGACACGCCGTCGTAAGCCACAATTACAATCAGCCAAGTCTGCTGCGCACCATGGAACTCATGCTTGGGCTTCCGCCGATGAATCAAATGGATGCAGGTGCCAACCCAATGTTCGCCTGCTTTACTGAGCAACCTGATTTCACCCCGTTCGAATCCGTTCTCAACAACGTTCCACTGGATCAGATGAATCCGAAACCAAGCGCCATTGTCGATCCCGTTCAGCGCCATTACGCGATTGCATCTGGAAAACTACCTTTGGAAGACGCCGACGACTGCCCCGAAGATTTGCTGAACCGCATTCTCTGGAACGCGCAAAAAGGCAACGCCCCATATCCTTCCTGGGCCATCAGCGAAAAAGTCGGACCGCGTCGGCGGGATTAAAACGGGACTTGCGCCGGGCAATCGAGGGCTTAAATGAAGAACAATTATGACTCGTAAAGAAGTTAAAGAACGAGCGGCGCGTTATATTAAATTTGTTGAATGGAGCCAGGAGGACAATTGTTTTATCGGCCGGTGTCCCGAACTTTTTGCTGGTGCCGTGCATGGGGGGGACGAAGCAAAGGTTTATGGCGACTTGTGCGACACGGTCGATGAGTGGATTCAATTGCTGCACAAGGACGGCGTCCTTCCACCAGAACCCGCAACCGACCCGAAAAAATTCAGCGGCAAGTTCGTCCTTCGAATCGAGCCTGCCCTGCATCGGCGCTTGGCGGCGAAGGCCCTGGCATCCGGTGAAAGTTTGAATAGTTTTTGCGTGAAGAAACTTTCTGAGGCAAAGGTTTGAAGGGTTGAATCATTAAAATAATCCGAGACCCATCCGGGGGATTGCCAGTTGGATTTCATCGCCTAAACTCACCCAATGTCCGAATCTGATAGCCTCGGGATAATCGCCGGCAGCAAAAGCCTGCCGTTGCTTATTGCTCGGGAAGCGCGTGCCAGCGGGATTAAGAAAATCGTCGCCGTTGCCTTCGAAGGCGAGACTGACCAATCAATCACGCAGCTTGCCGACAAAGTGATCTGGCTGAAGGTTGGTCAACTTTCGCGTTTAATCTCGGCTTTCAAAGACGAAGATATCACACGGTGCGTCATGGCCGGCCAAATCGCCCCGAGTAATTTATTTAATTTGCGGCCTGATCTTCGTGCCGTTTCACTCCTTTTGCGACTAAAAGAGAAAAACGCCCACACTATCTTTGGCGGTATCGCGGATGAGCTTCAAAAAGACCGGATCAAGTTGATCGAGGCGATTCCCTGGCTCAGGCCGCACATGCCAGGCCCGGGCTTTTTGATCGGGCATAAATTGTCATCCGAACAAAACGAAGATGTGCAATTTGGCTTTCAGATCGCCAAGGAGGTATCGCGCCTTGAGATTGGTCAGTGTGTGGTCGTGAA
>JAQGOX010000657.1 GCA_028293365.1 Verrucomicrobiales bacterium
CGATTGCGATTGATTGGAACAAAGTTGTTTTCAACATGCTGACGATCAAAGGGATTTACGGACGTGAAATGTATGAAACCTGGTACAAGATGACCGTGATGCTGGAAACCGGTCTTAATATTAAGCCGGTCATTACACATCGATTCAATTACACCGATTTTGAAAAAGGCTTCACCGCAATGCTCTCAGGTCAATCAGGCAAGGTCATCCTGAACTGGAACTAAGAGGAATCATATGTTTGGAGATTTTCAAAAGCATCTGCTGGTTCAACTCGATGGGATTCGGGCGGCCGGAACCTTCAAGAACGAGCGAATCATCACTACCCCGCAGGATGCGCACATTCGGGTCGCCGATGGAAAGCCGGTGCTCAACATGTGCGCAAACAACTATCTGGGCCTTGCCGAACATCCCGCAGTCGTTCAGGCAGCCCATGACTCGCTCGAACGTTGGGGATACGGCCTTTCCTCGGTACGCTTTATTTGTGGAACTCAAACAATCCATAAAGAGCTCGAACGAAAAATCAGCGAATTTCTGGGCACCGAAGATACCATTCTTTATAGCTCCTGTTTCGACGCGAATGGGGGCTTGTTCGAAACATTACTTGGCGCAGAAGATGCGATTATTTCTGATGAATTGAACCACGCCAGCATTATCGACGGCGTGCGTCTCTGCAAAGCGCAGCGGCTCCGTTATCTAAATAACAACATGACGGATTTGGAAGCGAAGTTGAAAGAGGCCGAGGGAGCTCGTTTCAAAATGATCGCAACGGACGGCGTTTTCTCCATGGATGGCTATATCGCCCACCTTCCCGCCATCTGCGATCTTGCCGAAAGATATAACGCGCTGGTCATGGTGGACGATTCGCACGCAGTCGGTTTCATGGGCAAACAGGGACGTGGCACCATCGAGTTACACAACGTGATCGGACGCGTCGATATTATCACCGGAACTCTGGGGAAAGCACTGGGCGGCGCGAGCGGCGGATACACCAGCGGCCGAAAAGAAATCATAGACCTTCTCCGACAACGCTCCCGTCCCTACCTTTTCTCAAACACCCTCGCCCCTTCCATCGCCGGGGCATCATTGAAGGTCCTGGAACTGCTGAGTGAATCAACCGCGTTGCGTGACAAGCTCGAAGCAAATACAAAGTTCTTCCGCGAGGAAATGACGAAGGCAGGATTCAATATTTTACCAGGCACGCATCCAATTGCCCCGATCATGCTGGGAGATGCCACACTTGCCGGAAAATTCGCCGAAGCCGTGCTCAAAGAAGGTGTGTACGTCATCGGATTTTCCTATCCGGTTGTGCCAAACGGAAAAGCGCGTATCCGTACACAAATTTCCGCTGCTCACTCGCGTGAGGACCTTGAGTTTGCTATTCTGGCCTTCAAGAAGGTTAAGCAAGAATTGGGAATTTAAAAATTGGAGGAATGAATGGCTAAGTTTGTATTAATCACTGGAGCAACCCAGGGACTCGGTCGAGCCATGCTTGAAGGCTTTGCCAAAGAGGGATGCACAGTTGCCGGATGCGGCCGATCTGCGGATGCAATTTCCGAACTCAGAATGAGTTTCCCAATGCCGCACACATTCGAAGCCGTCGATGTTTCTCAGGACGATGTTGTGAGCCGTTGGGCAAAGAAACTATTACAAAGTCACGGCGCTCCCGACCTGCTGATAAATAACGCGGCTATCATCAATCGGAATGCGCCTCTATGGACCCTGTCCGCGCCAGAATTCGACAAGGTAATCGACATTAACATCAAAGGCGTATCCAACGTCATCCGTCATTTCGTCCCTGCGATGATCGCGCGCAAAACTGGAGTCATTGTGAATTTCAGCTCCGGCTGGGGCCGATCCGTTGCCGCTGACGTAGCCCCCTATTGCGCAACCAAGTGGGCAATTGAAGGATTGACCAAAGCCCTCTCGCTGGAACTTCCCGATGGCATGGCCGCAGTTCCACTGAATCCAGGAATCATTGCGACCGATATGCTCCGCAGCACCTTCGGAGGATCTGCCGATGGTTACCCTTCGCCTTCGGATTGGGCAAGTCGGGCCGTGCCATTTATTTTAAGCATATCCAGCCGCAACAGCGGAGAATCGCTTTCCGTTCCGGAATGAGTCCGCGGGGGTTAATAAGTCTGAGCATTTCAATTCCAATGGGGTATTTCGAGGGGCACTTGACATAACGTATCACCGTATCCAAGTGAAAACGACCGTGAATTTCGATGATGATGTTTTTTACGCAGTTCAAGCACAAGCACGCGCGTCTGGCAAACGGCTCGGCGAGGATTGCGAGCCTCATCATCTACTGCACCACGGAATGGTTTGCCGGTGTTTACAGTTCCACCGGACGCTCCAGTGATTCCGAGCGACTTGGCCGTGCGACTCCTATCCGAAGAATCCGTTTGAAGACGGCGCTGCTCGATACGAATGTTCTTCTGGCACTTGCGTGGCCGAATCATCAACACCACGCCGTAGCGCATCGTTGGTTCGCAAAGCACACTGAACAGGGTTGGGCAACCTGTGCTCTCGCTCCCGGTGAAACATTGGTGGAGCTCATTCGAACCTGATTACGCACCCTCAGACCTATGAGAATTCTCGCACGCGAACGGTAGACTTCGTCGAAAAGGTCATTCCCCATCCCAGCTATAATCATATCCTGCCGGTGGCTCATAGCCGGCTGGATTGGCTCCGGAGACACGGTTCCAATAGATTTTGGTGATCGCTACATGCCCATCAACGAAGCTCAACACAATTTTCGCGTTTGAATACTCATCCTTCATCATTGGATGCCATGATCCGCCGAAAAACGCTGGCACCTCACCTGCCACCACGGCTTTCGTGGGGTATTTGATTTCGCTGAACTTTTTGCCCGTAATACGAGGAATTGAATTTGCATTCGTCTCGTATCCGTTGAACGTATAGCTCGTGAACGCATGGGCGACCTGCGTGTGAAAAGTTGGATCAGAAGGGCAGACGAATACCAGTTCTTTCGGAGAGGGCGGGCCTGTTAGGCCGAGGTAGCCTTTGACGAGCTCTTTGTAATAGGCGCCCACCCCGTTCGGATAGGGATTAGGCAGGGGCAGAATCGGGAACATATCCGCATTATCGTCCACGTAGAGCCGAATCGCCGTATTCACCTGCCGCGAATTACTAGTACATGCCGTGCGGCGAGCGCTCAAATTCGCCCGGCTGAGCGCGGGGAGCAGAAGTGCTGCGAGGATCGCAATAATCGCGATAACCACCAGGAGTTCTATCAACGTAAATGCGCGCTTTAAGTTCATCTGTGTCGAAGGAGCCTCAGTTCTCTTTGATATCAACTCCCCATTTGCCTGCATATTTCCATTGAGAACCGATTTTTTTCATCACTTGAAGGTCGTGTCCTTCGTTCGGATGGCCCGGATAGGGTTTAACCAGGAGCAACAACCTGACTTCGTCATCGGAAATGGTTTCCTTCTTCGTGACTTCATAACCCACCATATTTTTGGCCCAGGAAGTGAGCCCGCTCTTGATCTCTG
>JAQGOX010000658.1 GCA_028293365.1 Verrucomicrobiales bacterium
CGTTGCTGTCGGAATGTGGGTAATGATTGCAAAGATTCAATTCTTAAACGTCAGCGCGGCTGAGAATGCTCAGAATCGGCCTCAGTTGAGTCTTAACCAGGCTCGGGAAACGGCTTTCCGCAATAATTGGGACCTTCTTGCCGCCCGAAGCGACGTCGACATTGCCACCGCGCAAAAAGTGATCTCGCACGAGTTTCCAAACCCGACCCTCGCGCTTTCTACCATGAAGGTGGACGCGGATAATCATTCGAGCGCCACCGTTCTGGGCAACAGTCTCTGGAATCGAAGTTACGACACGATTGCGGCGGTCAACCAACTATTCGAAATCGGCGGCAAACGGTCAGCACGACAGGCGGCGGCTTTGGCCGGCTTCGAAGCCTCCCGACTGCGTTTGCTTGATGCCAAACGGGTGCTGGATCTGGCGGTGACACGAGCCTACGTGCAAGCGGTGCTTGCCGATTCAAACGCGGCGATTTTGCGGGCTTCGGCCGCATCCCTCCGGAAAGAGGCCGAAATCGCTGAAACCCGACACAAAGCCGGTGATATTTCGACGGCAGATCGGACTCAGATAGAAATTGTCGCCGACCGATTCGAACTCGACGCCACAAGCGCTGAAGCCAACAGCAAGGCACTCCGGATCACTCTGCAAACGCTGATCGGAAATCCAAACGCCGACGGAAATTTTGGATTTGCGGAAGCCCTTGAATCACTCGCCGAAACTCGTGTGCCAATAGTTGACCCAGCCCATTTGCCACCGCGTTCAGACGTCCTCGCCCTTGAAGCGCTCCGCCGCAAAGCTGATGCTGACCTTCGCTTGCAGAAAGCGATGCGCGTTCCAGACCCGACCTTCTTTGTTCAATATGAACGGGAGCCACCAGACAAACCGAATACCGTAGGATTCGGTGTTTCGATCCCTATCCCGCTTTGGAATCACAATCGGGGCGCTATTTCAGCGGCTGCGGCGAATCAAAAACAATCCACAGTACTCGCCGACAAAGCACGCGCGCAATTTGCTTCGGAAGTCGCGACGTCACAGGTGAACTATCAGGACGCTTATAACCGCTGGAAGCGATACGGAAGCGATATCGTGCCTCGTTCCGAAAACTTTCGTTCGACCATTTCTTACGCCTATCAAAAAGGAGGCGCTTCGCTCCTCGACCTGCTCTCAGCGGAACGAAGCGACAATGACATCCGCCTGGCTGCGGCTCAAGCCGCGGCGGATACGGCAGTGTCGATCGCCAGTTTGAAAGCAGCATTCAGCCCCGCAGACGAAAAGACGACTCATGAAAACGCCAAATAAAATACTTTTAATTTCCGCTTCACTCCTGCTTTTCGGTTGTCACAAGGAAAAAGAAAGCGCACAAGCGCCCGAGCCGAAAGTAGAGGGCGAGAAACTGATTTTGCCGGAAAAAGGACCGCAACTCGCATCCGTGAGTACCGAAACAGTTGAAGCCCGTGGCGATAGTGTACTGCGTCTGAACGGACGAGTCGTCTGGAATGACGACATGACGGTGCGAATTTTTGCCCCTTTCGCTGGACGCGTGACTCAGATCGCGGCGAACCCAGGGCAACAGGTCAAAGCTGGCACCCCCCTTGCAACCATCGCCTCGCCCGATTACGGCCAGGCCCAGGCTGAAGCACGCAAAGCGGCAACGGATTATATGCTCGCGGAACGCACATTGTCGCGGGTAAAGGACCTTTTTGAACATGGCGCAGCAGCGCGAAAAGACCTGGATAGCGCGGAAGCGGATTTCGCGCGAGCGACGTCCGAAAAGAACCGGACGGCCGGTCGTTTGGCGATGTACGACGGCGCCTCGAATGAAATAGACCAATCATACCGCTTAAAGAGTCCCATCGACGGAACGGTGGTGGAAAAGAACATCAACACCGGTCAGGAAGTTCGTCCCGATCAAATGCTCGCAAACGTCCCCCAGCTTGCAGCGCCTTTATTCACCGTCACCGACCCTCGCCAAATGTGGGTTTATTTGGATGTTACGGAGGAAGCATTGCCGATGATCCAGGAGGGCCAGCCTCTAACTGTCCGATGCCGCGCTTATCCGAATGAGGTCTTTCGCGGAAAAGTACAGCTTATAACCGACGGAATGGACCCAGTCACACGAACCGTTAAAATTCGGGGAGTGGTGGACAATGCGGAACGACTTTTGAAATCCGAAATGTATGTAAGTATCGAGCTTCCAGAAAAACGGAAAGCGGGCATTCAAATCTCATCTCGTGCTGTTTTCCTGAAAGGAGATAAGCACTTCGTTTTCGTTCAAGACGCGCCGGGTCAATTTGCCCTGCGGCAGGTAACGCTTGGAGCTGAACGTGATGGTCACGTGATCGTTATAGATGGTTTAAAGCAGGGCCAAACCGTCGTGACCGAAGGTTCGCTGCTGCTGGAACAAATGCAGTCATCCCTTTCGGGAACTTGATCTCTTAAATTTGGCTGGAACGGTTGAACTTTTAGGCCCGCGGTCCCCACTCTTTTCCGCGAGCTTCGAGGCGCCGTTCCAGCCTTTTCTTTTTACCGACGGAATCCTCTCCAAATGATAAAACGCCTGGTTCATTTCGCGCTCCATCAGCCGCTTTTCCTGGTGATGATGGCAATCATATTCATCGGGGCCGGAATTGTCGCATTCAAATCCCTGCCAATCGAGGCCTTCCCGGATGTTTCAGACATTCAGGTAGGTGTGATCACCTTGTTCCCCGGCCACGCGCCCGAAGAGGTCGAAAAGCAGGTGACGATCCCGCTTGAGATCGCGCTCGCCGGTTTGCCTCATTGCGTTCGCATGTTTTCGCATACGCAATTCGGCCTGTCGTTCATGATGCTGACCTTCGATGACTCGGTGAACGATTATTTTGCACGGCAACAAGTCGCGGAACGATTGCACGGCGCAGATTTACCGAATGGGGTCTCCCCAGACATGGCGCCGCTCTCCACTGCAATCGGAGAAATCTATCGCTATCGGCTGCGTGGCGATCAACTGAATGCAAGAGATTTGCGGACGATTCAGGAATGGACCGTGGAACGGCAATTACGAACCGTTCCAGGTGTCGCGGACATTGTAAGTTTCGGCGGAATGATCAAGCAGTACGAGGTCAACCCCAATCCCGCCAAACTCAAGGCGTATAACGTGACACTTCAACAAATAGTCACCGCGTTGGGACGTGGCAATGCCAATGCCGGTGGTGGCTATGTCGATCGTGGAGCTCAGCAGTTGATCATTCGCGGCATCGGACTGCTGCAATCGTCGGATGACATCAAGAATATCGTCGTTCAGGAGCGGACTGGAACCCCGGTTCTGATTGGCGACATCGGCGAGGTAAAAGTCGGCACCGTACCAAGGCAGGGAATTATCGGTCAAAACGAAACGGATGACATCGTTTCCGGAATTGTACTCATGCGAAAAGGAGAAAATCCATCCCTGGTTTTGGCCGCCTTAAAAGAGAAGGTCGATAATCTAAACAAGCTTGTCCTTCCAAAAGGCGTTCAAATCGTTCCTTTTTACGATCGAACCTGGTTAATCGGTACTACTCTAAAGACCGTCTTCAAGAACCTGCTCGAAGGCGCAGTGTTGGTTACTGGAGTGCTTTATCTTTTCCTCGGAAATTTTCGTTGTGCGGCAATTGTCGCGCTCATGATTCCGCTCTCGCTGCTCGCCACATTTATCGGGCTGAAGATTAAAGGGATACCCGCAAACCTGCTTTCACTCGGGGCGATGGATTTTGGAATTATCGTCGATGGCGCCGTCATCGTGGTAGAAAATGTATTTCGCAAACTCTCCGAGCATCACGGTCCGCGCACGAAAGAAACCATTCGAGCCACGATCCTCGAAGCAACGATCGAAGTGGGAAGACCTACTTTCTTCTCGATGTTGATCATTATCGCGGCGCATATCCCGATTTTCACACTGCAGCGCCATGAAGGAAGAATTTTTGCGCCCATGGCGTATACAGTCACCTCCGCCCTGATCGGTTCCCTGCTCTTCTCGTTGTCATTGGTGCCATTCCTGTGCTTTATCCTCCTGCGCAAGGATCTTCCGGAAAAAGAAAACTTCCTGGTGCACTGGTGCAAGGGTATCTACAAGCCCATCCTGGAAAAGGCGCTTCACTATCGAAAAACGGTGCTCGTCACTGCCGTTGTCGCGCTTGCCATCAGCCTTGGTTTCGGCACGCGACTGGGAACCGAGTTTTTGCCGGAATTAAATGAAGGATCGATCTGGATCAATTTCAATCTGCCCCCAACAACTTCGCTTACCGAAGCGACCCATCAACTCCATGCAATCCGCCTCGCGCTCATGGCATTTCCGGAAGTAAATAATGTCATTTCAAAAACCGGCCGGCCGGAAGATGGAACCGATCCGAAAATGGTCAATATGGCTGAAGTTCTGGTGGATCTGAAACCCGAAAAAGAATGGAAAAACCACGTCACCAAAGAGCAATTGATCGAGCAGATGGAAAAAAGTCTCAGCTCAATTCCAGGGATCGAACCAAGTTTTTCACAACCCATTCGCGATAATGTTCTCGAAAGCATTTCGCAGATCGACGGGCAAATCGTGATCAAAGTATTCGGTGAGGACAGCAAGGTCCTGCGTGAGAAAGCGCAGAAAGTGATGTCGACTATTTCTGGAATTCGTGGAGTTGCCCGTGCCTTCATTGATCGCGCCGGACAGGCGCCCCAGTTGTTGATCGAAATCGACCGACCCCAGGCGGCCCGCTATGGTCTGAACGTTTCTGACGTGGAGGATGTCATCGAGACTGCGATCGGCGGAAAAGCTGCGACTGAATTGTGGGAAGGTGAAAAGCACTTCAGTGTCGTGGTGCGATTGGGCGACAAAGAACGCCAGATCGAGAATCTGCATTCCATTTTGGTGGATACGCCGGAAGGACTGCATATCCCACTGGAAAATGTGGCCACATTTAAAATGGCCAGCGGCAGCATGAATATAAGCCGTGAAAACGGGATGCGGGTCATGGCAATCGCCGTCTTCATTCGCGGACGCGACATGGGAAGTCTCGTTGCAGAGATGAAAGAAAAGGTCGCGGCCAATGTTCAAATGCCACCCGGTTATCTTGTGACGTTCGGCGGGGAATTTGAGAATCAGCAACGCGCGATGAAACGGCTCGCCGTGGTCATTCCTTTAAGCGTTTTCCTGATTTTCGTGCTGCTCTTCGACGCATTCAAAGCTGTGCGCAGCGCCCTCCTGATTCTGCTTAACGTGCCATTTGCACTCATCGGTGGAATCTTCGCCCTGCTTATCACCGGAATTCCCCTGAGTGTCTCCGCGGCGATCGGGTTTATCGCTCTCTTCGGTCAGGCGGTTCTCAACGGCGTGGTGATGGTGAGCTACTTCAACGAATTACGGGATCAGGGAAAGACCGCTCTGCAGGCTGTCGTCACGGGAGGATTGGTTCGTTTACGCACGGTTTTGATGACGGCGATGCTTGCAATGCTTGGACTCCTTCCCATGGCCCTTTCGCATGGGATAGGCTCGGAAACACAAAAGCCGCTTGCCGTGGTAATTATTGGCGGATTGATCAGCGCAACGATTCTCACATTGATCGTCCTACCGACACTCTATGTGGTTTTCGAAGACCGCGCGGCCCGGAATCGTGTTCGAGTTTCGACGACGACCTACAATTAAGCACTACTGAATTTCGTCCCGCAGGTGGTCGTAAAACAGAGGACGGGTTGGATTTAGCTTCATTCTCGCAAAGGAGAACCCTTGAGTCAGCCCGTTTTGCGGCTATAATCAGGAATCCATCGCTTTGAACTGGAAA
>JAQGOX010000666.1 GCA_028293365.1 Verrucomicrobiales bacterium
TTCGCGCGCGCGCCAGCCGTGACATGACGGTGCCGATTGGCACTTCGGCCAGGTCGGCGATTTCCTTGTAACTGAATCCTTCCATCTCGCGTAAAATGACAATTTCTCGAAATTCCACGGGCAACTCTTCGAGCGCGCGGCGCACGGCTTCGGCGTCGGAATAATTCGTATTCAAGACTTCTGCGTTCACAGAAACATCCTCGACCGACAATGCTTCATCGTCGATATCGACGACAATCCCGGCTGGACGATTCTTACGAAGCCAATTGTAAAAAGTGTTTCTGACGATGGTTAGCAGCCAGGCGCGGGCATTCTCGCCGCGGAAACTTCCAAAAAACTTAAACGCACGAAGGCTCGCTTCCTGAGCCACGTCCTGCGCGTCATGGTCGTTCCCAGCCAGCCAGCGCGCGAGGTTGTATGCGGCATCCAAATGCGGCAATACCGTTTGCTCGAAGGATTCCACTTTTTCATGCTCATCCACGAAGACTGTTTGTTGGTAATCCTGTCAAATAGCAAGACCCTTTTCTCCGGAGTTTTATTCCCGCGAAAAAGCTCTTTCTTTCGGGAATAAAAATCATCTCTTTGCGATCTGGAACTTCAGACAAATCTTTTTCTTATGAAAACAAACATCCAATGCGGGGCGTGGGATTCACCGAGATTTGCTCCAAAAATATATTTTCGCTTTCGGGGAATAAACTCCTCCCCTGAATGGTCTGGAACATCGAATCAATTCAAACTTTTAAATTCCATGAAAAATACTAAATACATCGAACATCGCTTCCTGCCAGTGGATTCTGATCACATCACTCATAACGTAGAAAGTGATGGCGTTGACCGCCGGGGCTTCTTGAAGTGCATGGCATGGGCCGGAACAGGAATGCTATGCACGATGAGCGGAGGCATTCTTGCCTCAAAGGTATTAAGCCCTGCGAGCGCGGCAGCGGCGGAAAGTTCCATGAGCGATTTCAGTTTCGTGCAGATCAGCGACAGCCACATCGGCTTCAACAAGCCAGCCAACATGGATGTTGCGGGGACGCTCAAACAATCGATCGCAAAAATCAACGCCTTGCCCGTCGCTCCCGATTTCATTTTGCATACAGGGGATTTAACACACCTTTCCGAACCGGAGGAATTCGACACGCTGGAACAATTGCTCAAGACCACGAAAACCGGCAAAATTTTTTACGTCCCCGGTGAACACGATGTTCTTAATGACAACGGCAAACAATACCGCGAGCGGTTTGGCAAAAACACCAAAGGCAACGGCTGGTTCAGCTTCGATCATCATGGGGTTCACTTCATCGGTCTCGTGAACGTGCTCAACATTCGTGAAGGCGGTTTGGGCGTTCTCGGAAACGATCAACTCGAATGGCTGGAAGATGATTTGAAAGCTGTTTCGAGCAGCACACCCATCGTGGTGTTTGCGCATGTGCCGTTGTGGGCGGCGTATCCAAAATGGGGTTGGGGCACCGAGGATGCGGAGCGAGCGTTGGGCTACATGAAACGGTTTGGTTCGGTAACAGTGCTCAATGGCCACATTCACCAAACATTGAAAAAAGTCGAAGGAAATGTGACTTTCCACACGGCCATGTCCACTGCTTTCCCGCAGCCCGCGCCTGGCACGGCGCCAAAGCCCGGCCCAATGAAAGTCGAGGCGGCAATTCTTCCAACGGTGCTGGGCATCACTGAGGTAAATTACATCGAGAGCAAGCATAGCCTGGCCGTGGTTGACACCAAACTCGGTTGATTGGTTGTGTTATGAATAGTGTGCTCTGGGCACGTATGCACGGCGGCGCGACTCATTTTCCAATTGCCCTTCTGATCGTTTCAGTCTTGTTCGATCATGCGGGGTTTTGGTGGCAAAACAATCCGCGCCGACGTGATTTTGTCATCGTCGGTTTCTTTTCCATTATGATTGCGGCCGTCGCTTCATTCGGCGCGGTGCTTTCCGGTCTCGCATTGAGCCACGGAAAACTTTTAGGCACGGGGGCAATGTCAATGCATCATTGGTTTGTCTGGCCAGCGTTCAGCGCGTTGGTCGGTTTGGCCGTGTGGCGGCTGGTGGTTGGCGAACGCGCGTCGCGCCGGGCTTTGGCGAGCTACCTAGTTCTGGCAACGGCCACGGCGCTGGCGATGATCATCGCCGGGTTCTGGGGTGGCGAAATGGTTCTTGGCAGATAGCAATTCCCGATGAAATATTCACTTCAACAAAAAGGCTTCGTTTTGGCACTATTCTCGTCGTTTGCCGCGATCGCTATGGCTTTTGCGAGCGCCAGGGCATTTCAACCCGAGGAAGCGGCTTCCTCTGCCGCCGGGAATATAAAGTCGAGTTCAGGTCAAAGCGCGCCGACTCAGGAAGGTCGCGCGTTGTTTCTGCAAAATTGCGCCCATTGTCACGGAGAAGATGCTCGCGGAGACGAAGGACCGGATTTGCACGGATTGAAAAAGACGAACAAACGGATCGCGAAGACGATAATGGAGGGGATCAAAGGCGAGATGCCAAAGTTCGGGGCAAAATTTACCGATGCTGACGTGCGAGCGCTCACGGCATTTATACGCTCGCTTGATTGAGCCTGAATAATTCAAAAGAAAACGCTGACTGCCAGTTCGCTGCGGACTTCGACACTTTCGCCGAGGGTCAAAGGACAAGGGTCCGGAGCGTTCATTTTTAGGAACGTTACAAGAACCAAGGCGTTGGGCAGATTGAGGCTTGACTCAGTCAACATGGCCTTTTACGACGGACATGTTGAGCAAGTAAAACTCGAACGCCTCTGGAGCCTTATGTGGCACAGGGATTACAGGCCTCTTCCCAAACGACCGGGATTGTGAGAAAATCTGCCTAACCCCCGAACACGAATCGGTCGATCAATCATGGCTGGATTCACGGTCGAGCGAGCGCTGAGTTTTGTGAAGCTTGCTTGAAACGCTGCCCCTGCTCGCTACGCTTTGGCGGACTCTTCATGCGGTTATTATGAAAATCTCTATTTCGTCCTATGTGCGAGCCTGTCTGAAAAACTCAACGCCATGGTTGGTCCTGGCGTTGATGCTTTTTGTCTTTTCCACAAACGTTTCCACTGCAGCGTCCAGGCCGGCGCGTTTGCTAATTGTTGGGCAAGGGCCGGATGGACATGAGGTGACCACGCACGAGTTCCTGCCGGGCGCGAACGTGCTGGCCGAGTTACTCAAGCCTTACAAGGACCTTCAAGTCACGGTGGTGAACGCTGATGAGCCCTGGATTGATGGGCCTACGCTAATAGACCAATCCGACGGGATCGTGATGTTGGTGACCCAGGGTGCGCAATGGATGCAGATTGAACCGCAACGCCACGCTGCGCTCAGGCGATTGGCTGCGCGCGGGGGAGCCATCGTGGCGCTGCATTGGAGCGTCGGCGCGAAGGAGGCAAAATATATTCAGGGCCAGTTGGATCTTTTGGGCGCCACCCGAGGGGGACCGCAACGCAAATACCTGGTTCTAGCCACGGAGTTGAAGCGGGTCGTCCCTGCGCATCCCATCCTTACGGGCCTCGGTGACATCAAGGTTTACGATGAGATTTACTATTCGTTAGATCGTGTGCCAGGCATTCAACCGCTCTTTACCGCGAAGATTGAAGGCAAGGAGGAAATGGCAGCCTGGTCGTGGGAACGCTCTGATGGCGGCAGATCATTTGGCTTTGTCGGGCTGCACTTCCACAGTAACTGGCAGTTGCCGGAGTATCGTCGTTTCGTTGTCCAAGGGGTGCTTTGGTCGTTAAAACTCCCAATCCCGGCGGACGGAGTCGACGTGAGCATTGATTCTAAAAAACTCGAACTCAATGGTGTGCTCCCTCCGGTTTCCAGCCCCGATTCGAAAAAAAATCCCAGACCTTCGAAAATTCAAGCGTGTAGCTTTGATCTGGAATTCCGTAGAGCTTGAGTGACACGGGCGTTCCCGGGCTGGCTTCCAGCAGAGGTTCAAGTCCGATCAAGACCAAACGGCCATTAACTTCTTTCGCTTGTGGCACAGAAACACCGGTAGAGCGAATGGCGGTAATGTTTTGAGGCTGGAGCGTAACGATTTCCGAATGCGTGTTCGTGCCGGCATTGAATGTAAGGTTGGCAATCGGACGATTTCCCTGAAGCAGTTCGCCGGCGCCGGCAACCAGATGAATATTGAGACTCGACGCACTGGATGGTGTTAGAGTTGCGCTGGCGAGTTCTGGAATTAATGGCTCGATTGAAACATCCTCAAGGCGACCGGAACTTGCTTTCAAGTTGAACGATGTACTCGACAAGTCGAGGCCGGAATTGATGCTCAACGATTTCTGCATAGGCGGAGTCACGGCGTTCCGGAATGTCTCCATTGGGGAGAAAGTAAGGGCCGATGGAGACATAAAAAATGAATACGAAAGAGGCTTTTTGACCTAGCGAACCTGACTGCGGAAACGGGAGCGCAAGAAGCACGGTGAGTGGAGGGAACCGGAGGAACATTGATGAGTTCCTCGCGGAGGTCTACGGTCACCGGCGCCTCCATCTCCTCGACCGCGCTCCGCGTGATTTGCAGATCTCGCATTTTGACCATCTGTTTGGAATCTCGGGGCTCCAAACAGCGTGCTCTCAACACCACCTTAGTCCGCATTTTTTTTCCTTCTCTTGGCAGCGGTGTTGTGCCTGATATCTTCTCGCGCATGAATGTTCCCGGAAAACACCGAGTTTTAGTCACTGGTTCAGCGGGGCGTATCGGCAAAGCAGCGGTGGCGGCGCTGGTAGCGCGCGGTCATTTTGTTCGGGGCCTCGATCGCATTCTCTCTCCCGGAGCAAGCGAATCCATCGCGGGCGATATTGGCGATTGGGAGACTGTCGACAAAGCGGTCGATCATGTGGACACCATTATTCATTTGGCGGCCACGCCCGATGATGATGATTTCATGACGAAACTGCTTCCGAATAATATCATTCCGGTTCATCATATTCTCGAATCGGCGAAAGCTCATAAGGTCCAACGCGTGATCCTCGCCAGCACCGGTCAGGTCAATTGGCATCACCATTTCAAAGGTCC
>JAQGOX010000567.1 GCA_028293365.1 Verrucomicrobiales bacterium
GCTTTCCTTCGGTCATGCCGGAGGTCCAATTGGATCCGGCTGCCGCAGTGGTTAGAAAACCACAAATAGAGAGACCTGTCAGTAAACGGTGAACGTTCATAAATATCCTTTCGATTGAAGATACCCATTCTGTCTATATCACGGGAATTGGTATTGGGCGCGATCGTTCGGCGGTGTGCGATTTTTGTCAAGAATGAATGGAACTTTTCGCCGGACTTTCAGTTCTATTTCACCCTGTTTCCATCCGCATCAAGGAGTGAAATATCACCCCATCCGAGTTCACGGAGGCCCGGTTCAATTTTCGCGCGATCGCCCACGACCACCCAAACTAATTGGTCGGGATGCAAAACCTTTTGTGCGACCTTTGACATGTCGTTCACAGATAGGGCACGAACCTTTCCGGAGTAGGTTGAGTAGTAATCATCGGGCAATCCGAAGGTAACGATATTGCCAATGGAAGAGCTGACCGCATCCATGGTTTCCCATGATCCGGGAAGAGACAAAGTTTCATTCTTCTGCGCATTGGCTAATTCCTCGGTGCTGACGGGCTTTTGTCCCAAAACTCCATTCAATTCTTTGGCTATTTCCAGCATCGATTCTTTGGTCTTATCTGTCTGCACCGGGGCGTAGGCAATAAATGGGCCTTGTCCCCGTGCCGGCATGAAGAATGTGCCCGCTCCGTAAGCCCAATGCTTGTCTTCACGCAGGTTCATATTGACTCGCGAGGTGAAGGAACCTCCCAGGACTACGTTCATGGTGTCGATCGCGATTTCGTCGGGATTGGATTTCGGCAAACCCACATGCCCGGCGAGGATTACAGATTGAAGCGACCCGGGCCGATCGATCAAATACACTGAAGATTTTTTCTGTTGTTCCACTGGCGCCAGGTTCTTGGTTGGAATTTCGCCCGGCTTCCAATCGGCGAACAATTTCTCCAATTTCGGGGTGATTTCCTGGAGCGTTGTGTCTCCCACGATAATGAGAGTCGCATTGTTCGCCTTGAACCAGGTCTTGTGAAAGTTTTTCAGATCGGCCGGCGTTATTTTGGTAATAGACGCTTCCGTGCCCGAGCCAGTTAGTGGGTTGCCATAGGCGTGACCGGGTCCGTAGAGTAGCCCGGGAAACACCCGCAAACCCATGCCGAAAGGCTCGTTCTTTTCCTGCTCGATGCCCGCGAGAAGCTGCTTTTGCAATCGTCGAAAATCGGCTTCGGGAAATACCGGGTTCAAAATCACATCCGCATAAATATCGAGCGCTGAGTTGAGTGTCGCGGTGAGCGTGGACATGTTCACAGTTGACGAATCCAAATCGGAACCGGCTGAAAGCGTCGCTCCGAGCAATTGCAATTCGTCGCTGATTTGCAGAGCCGTTCGACGAGTGGTTCCTTCATCAAGCATTTGCATCGTCAGTTTCCCGGTTCCGGGAGTTGCAAACTGATCGGCTGCGAACCCGGCATTCACCTGGAGACTAAATTTTATCGCCGGGATCGAATGCCGCTCCGCCAGGATGATCTTCATTCCATTCGAGAGTGCGGCCCGCTGAAATGCCGGAAATTTGACTTCCGGATCCGCGCTGGCCTTCGGCAGTGCGGAACGATCCACAGTGCTCTCGGCGGTTTCGTATTTCGGGTAGGGATGGACCTCGAGAATGTAAACATCCTCCGTCAGCCACCTGCTTGCCGTGCGCTGCAGGTTCTGCACCGTGGCCTCTCGCGTATATTTCAATGGTGTCTTGTAGAAGTCCGCACTGCCTCGATACGTTTCATTCATCGCCAGCACATCCGACTTTCCTCCAAAGCCGCCAATGCGCTCGATTCCCCGAACGAACCCGGCGATTTTGCCCGCCTTGGCGCGTTGCAATTCTTCATTCGTCGGACCCTCGCGCAGAAAACGCGCGACCTCTTCGTCGATTGCCTTTTCGATCCTGTCCAGGTCGCCTCCAGACACAGCAGTCGCGACAATTTGGAACTGCCCACTGATTTCATTGGGCTCCGCGGATGCAGAAACACTCGTGGCAATCTGATCATCGTAAACCAATCGTTTGTAAAGCCGGGAGGTCTTTCCGGATGCAAGAATGGCGCCAGCCAAATCCAGGTAAACTGCGTTCGCGTCTCCGTATGGCGGTATATTCCAGACCTTATAAAGGCGCGCCAGCGGAACGCGATCGGACAGTTTCTCGCGCCGTGTGCCGGGGATTTTTGGAATCCACGTTTGATATCGGGCCACTGGCGGCCCCGAAGGAATATCTCCAAAATACTGCTCAGCTTTCTTCAGCGCCAGGTCTGGTTCGATATCCCCAGCCAGGACGAGCACCGCGTTGGCCGCGCCGTAATAATTCGTGAACCACGTCTTAACATCGCCCAGCGATGCGGCGTTCAGATCTTCCATCGAACCTATCACCGTCCAGGAATACGGGAGACCCACCCGAGCCGTGCCATTGACTAACAACTCCTCGGCTGCTCCGTACGGTTCGTTTTAGCCCTGACGTTTTTCGTTCTGGACTACCCCGCGGTGAGTATCGAGCCTTTTCTGATCAATAGCACCCTGCAAATGCAACATTC
>JAQGOX010000688.1 GCA_028293365.1 Verrucomicrobiales bacterium
GCGCAGGACCTCGAGCATGGGGGTGCAAACTTCACGATTCGCTCCCGTGTGATCCTGCACGATGTCCCACAAACCCATGGCGGTCCATTTAGCCTGGTCGTGCCATTCAGGAATCCCTAATATCGGATAGAGGCACACTCCGCGAAGAGGGACTTTTTCGGCGAGGAGGGATTCCGCTTCATCAGCGACATATTGCAGCCAGACAGGACGCATATCATCCACATGTGCGGTTTCCGTGATCAGCAAGTCTCCTCCGGAGCGTTGCGAAACGCTCTTAACCAGATCCCGCACCGAAACCCGACGAGGATCTCCGTCGCGGAGAGGGCATTCCTCGCGCCCTCATTCCCACTGATTCGTCCAGTAATAATTCATACCCACTATGTCCAGATGCTCACGGCTTCCGCCGAGCTCTGGATGCAATCGTCCGCAAAGCATGTCCCAGGATTCGAAAACCGCGACTTCATTGAAATGCCGCACATCGGCCGCCATTTCAGGACGGTCCTCCGGAGCAACGACGTGGCAGAGGGGATCGACGTTCACGATGCGTGCCTCTGGAATCGCCGATCGGATCGCATTGATTCCCATGATTCCGGCGCGCGCCAGCGCGGCCTTTAGTTCGACACCTTTTCCGATGCAATGTGGTGCGAACCGTCCGACGTGCCCACCCGCCCAGGCAAAGAACGAGGGCTCGTTGACAGGGGTAAAGTAGCTCGTGCCTTCAGTGCTTTTTCCAAGAAATTTCGCGGCGGCATAGCAATAATCCGCGAAGCGTTTTCTAAACTCTTCGGTAAAGGGATCCAAATCGTCGGGGTATCCATAATGAAAGAGGTCCCAAATGACTTCGACGTTGTGCCTGCGACTTGCATCGACAAAGGGTTGAACCGAGCGGAAATTATATTGCCCTTTGCGATCCACTAGCGGCCACCGAACGGCTTCGCGTGAGGCGAAGATGCCCACTTCGGCCAGGCGCTGATAATCCGCATCGGCGCATTGGTCATGTTGAGTGGCGGCAATCTGGTCGATCCACTCTCCCACGGCATTATACCCAGTGGCGCATTCAAAACCTGCAAAAAAGAAACTACGCAGCATCTTGCCTCCTTTGTTCTTCGACATTTTCCACAGAACCGACCGCCTGACTTCCGCCAGCCGCTAACCGCTGATACTGCTCGATAAGACGCGTTGGCACGCGCGCCAGCTTTGCACTTTGAGCGGCGTCGAGATCCCAGAGACCCATTTGTTTTAGATAATAATCTGGAGGATGGGTGCCTTGCCGATAGGCCCAGGTCACCAGAGCGAACATGGGCCACCAGGTATAGCCGACGAGGGGAACGCCTTCGGCACGCACCTGTCTGACTGCAGCGACCGAATCTCCCAGCCAGGCTTCGCGGCGTTTTAAAGTACCTACCGAAGCTGTCTCGGAAATGAAAATCGGAGTTTGATAGCGTTCGTAATACATTCGGCTGAGTTTGCTGACAATCTCTGCGGACGCATACGGCATCTGAGTGCGAAGTCCGTGACTGGATGGACGCAGCACTTTTCGTGAGAACATCGGGTACATGTTGATGCCAATGAGATCGAGCGGTACTTGATGTTGTTGAAACCAGACCATGGATTGGTCACTTGCTCCCTGCTTGCGGAGCCAATTAAAAAGAGGATGGCCTGAAACGATTCGCCCGCTTACAAGGTCGAGGGCGAGGAAAACCATTTCCTGACGTTGTGCCACTTCCGACTCGAGTTCGTAGTCGGGAGATTCGTAAAGGTCGGTTGCGTCAACGTGAACTGGAATAATTTCCGGATCGACCTCTTTCATCGCCTGAATCGATTCGACGATGCCCCGGCAAACGCCGATCATGACTGACACGAAACCGCCCCAACCTCGCTCGTAGGGAGGCCACCATCCGAGTTTGCCGCAGTACCATGCCGTTACTCGAGGTTCATTCAGCGGAGTATACATATGAATCCGTCCTCGAAATCGTTCCGCCACTCGGGCGGCATATTCCGCCATATAATTCGGGAATTTTGGATTCTGATAGGCTCCCTCAATCCAACTCGGCAATCCGTAGTGAACCAGATCGACAATCGGATCGATTCCCAGTTCGAGAATCCTTTCCAAAGCCTTATCGGTCCATGCCCATTCCCATTTCCCGGGTGCAGGATTGATACGATGCCAGGGGATGCCATACCGTGCAATCCGGACGCCCAGGTCCCGCATTAGCCCCAAGTCTTCACTCCATCGTTCGTAGTGGTCCGTAAGCTGATATTCATCAAGAGTCCGGCCAGTCTTTGGATGGGGGGCCGTGATAAAAGTGTCTTCGATGCCAGTAGCCCAAAAAAAGGCTTCCGGGGACGATAATTCGTTCAATTGTGATCTGCGCATGTGCCTCCCTAACGTAAGCCAAAGTAGTAGCCGCTACGGACCCCCGCAACCGGACTTCTCCCCCATTTGCCTCTCAGGTTGAGCCCGGCACGCAATTTCGCTTTGCGCCTCCGCCGTTTTGCGAGAGATTAATTTCATGAGCAGCGTCATCACCGCGCCAAGTCCAGATGCCAACGGCCACTTTGGGCCGTATGGCGGTCGTTATGTGCCCGAAACCCTAATGCATCCCTTGCAGGAGCTTGAGCGGGAGTATTTTCGAGCGCAGCAGGACCCTGAATTCCAGCGCGAATTGAACTATTATTTGCGGCAATTTTGCGGGCGTCCCACTCCGCTTTATTTTGCGGAACGGCTCACAAAGGAGCTCGGTGGCGCCAAAATTTATTTGAAGCGCGAGGACCTGCTCCATACCGGAGCGCATAAAATAAACAATGCGATGGGACAAATCCTGCTCGCCCGCCGTATGGGCAAGACTCGCATCATCGCGGAGACTGGCGCTGGCCAGCACGGTGTCGCGACTGCGACGGTGAGCGCCATGTTCGGATTGAAGTGCGTCATTTACATGGGGTCGGTCGATTGCGCTCGCCAGGAGCTAAACGTATATCGGATGAAAATGCTCGGCGCGGAAGTTGTTTCCGTTACCGCCGGTCAAAGGACTCTTAAAGAAGCGGTGAACGAGGCGATGCGCGATTGGGTAACGAATGTTCGCGGAACACATTACATTTTGGGAACCGCTTACGGTGCGCATCCGTATCCGGTTATGGTTCGAAATTTTCAGCGCATTATCGGAGATGAGGCGCGGCGGCAGATCTTCGAACAGGAAGAGCGCCTCCCGAATCTGTTGATTGCTTGTGTCGGCGGCGGTTCGAATGCTATCGGTCTGTTTTATCCATTTTTGGACGATGCCTCGGTCAAAATGCTCGGAGTTGAAGCCGGGGGCGAGGGGATCATTCCTGAGAAACATGCCGCGCGTTTCCAGGGAGGATCTTTGGGTGTGCTCCAGGGCACTCGTTCGTTCATCCTCCAGGATGAAAATGGTCAAATCCAATCGACCCACAGTGTCTCGGCCGGCTTGGATTACGCCGCTGTTGGTCCTGAACATGCCTGGTTGCGGGACGAAAAACGCGTTGAATATACTTACGCCACGGACGAGCAGGCGCTAAGCGCCTTTATGAAACTGGCGCGGCTCGAAGGGATCATTCCCGCGCTCGAGTCATCCCACGCCGTCGCGACTGCAATTGACCGAGTCCCGAAGATGTCGCGCGAAGATATTGTGATCGTAAACTTATCTGGTCGCGGTGACAAAGACGTGGCGCAGGTTGCGGCGAAGGTGCGTGTTTAGCTTCCTGGTTATAGACGGGGCGTCCAGGACGGCCGTCGAAGCGCGTGCGGATTCAGCGCTTTTGTTCTACTGGTCCGTTTTTTTGTGATGTGACGAGCCATTCGTTTCGATGGTTGCCCTGGCGAAGCAAATTCCGATTCCCCTGAAATTTGTTGCGATCAGCTTGCTTCAAGGTTTATGGTCGAGGCGATCCAATTGCAATTTGTCCTCATTTTTTGAGGCCGATTAGAAATTTTTCTTCGCAAGCATGATAGTCGACTTTGAAACCAGGCATTCGAATGGATTTTCAGACCGATTAGTTTTTTGGGCACTGTTTTTTCTCTTGATCTCTCCTTGCTTGATGCAGGCTGGTCAAGCGGCGTTGTCGGTTGAACGTGCAGGAGGCAGTTTCGCCCGAGAGCAACCGTCAACTTCAAAGGAAACCGAAAGCGGTGGATTCCACCTTCGACCTCCCGTACATCCCCGG
>JAQGOX010000729.1 GCA_028293365.1 Verrucomicrobiales bacterium
CCGCAAGTCTCTTCTTTTTCGGATGGTGGGACTGGCATTTCCTGCTTTTATTGATCGCGATCGCTTCGATCGATTACCTGGTTGGACTTGCTCTAATGGCCGAGATTCCTGTATGGCGCAGGAAGACGCTTCTGACGGTTTCGCTGCTCACGAATCTCGGGGCGTTGATTTATTTCAAATATTTTAATTTTTTCAGCTCTAGTTTGCAGATTTTGCTCGGGCATCTCGGAATGCAGGCGGATCCAGTGACTTTACAGGTCATCCTTCCTCTAGGCGTTTCGTTTTACACGTTTCAGGCACTGAGTTACACGATCGACGTTTATCGTCGAAAACTGCCGGCCGTCCGCGATTACACCGAATATCTTTGCTTCATCACTTTCTTTCCTCACATGGTCGCTGGCCCCATTCAACAGGCGACGCACTTGCTGGTGCAATTCGGGAAGGATCGGCATTTCGATCGGCAGGAAGCAACGGACGGACTCCGGCAAATGCTCTGGGGCTATTTCAAAAAAATGGTTGTCGCCGACAGCGTGGCAAAATATGCGAACCAATATTTCGACAATCCCGCCTCCGGCAACGGCTGGCAATTGCTCTGGGCGAGTTATTGTTTCGCCCTGCAAATTTACGGTGATTTCAGCGGTTACACCGATATTGCCATCGGTTGCGCGCGTCTCTTCGGTTTGCACATGACCCGCAACTTTGCCTATCCCTATTTCTCCAGCAACATCCATGAGTTCTGGAAACGATGGCATATCTCCCTGTCCAATTGGTTTCGTGACTACGTTTATATTCCCCTGGGAGGAAGCCGGCGCGGGCGTCTTCGCCAATATGCGAATGCGCTGATCGTTTTTGTCATCAGCGGGCTCTGGCACGGAGCGAATTGGACATTTGTTCTTTGGGGACTTTTACACGGCCTGTACTACACGATTTATTCGGCGATCAGCGGCAGGATTTCGTATCTGCAAATCTCTCGTCGCAAATGGTTCCATTTCCTTTCGGTTGTTTTGGTTTTTCATCTCGTCGCACTTGGCTGGATATTCTTTCGCGCAAAAGATCTAACCATGGCATTCCAAATTATTTCCCAGGTCGCCACCGCTCCGATGCAACGATTGCCGAAACCACCGTTTGCGCTTTTTGGGTTGTGCCTCCTGATGCTGGCAATCGAATGGCTGCACCGACACCGCCGCCATGGTTTGGATATCCAAAACTGGCCCACCCCGGCGCGGTGGGGAATTTATTACGCTATTGTGCTCATGATCCTTTTCATTAGCCCGCTTGCCTATGTACCGTTCATCTATTTCCAGTTTTAGAGCCGCATGCCAAAGACTTCTCCATGGAAATTTGCAGGCCGGCTCCTTTTATTCTGGGCGCCGGTTTTACTGATTTTTGGCTTTTTCGAATTACTTTTCTGGGTTGCTGGCGAAATTCGCCCTGTCTCGAGCGTGCTTGCATATCAAAAGGCGCATCCACATGCTCTTTTTCTCCGTGGCAAATTCGACCAGCAGATCAGCCATTATAAATTTCTCGGCTTAACCCGGGCGAGGCCGCGCATCCTGGCACTCGGATCCTCGCGCGTAATGAAATTCCGTTCGGAAATGTTCGGCGAAGGACGCCGGAATTTTTACAACGGAACCGGCTTGATCACCCAAATTGAAGATCTTGACGATTATGTGGAACTGTTTCGGGGTAATTTCCCCAAAGTGATCATTCTGGGGATTGATCCGTGGATCCTAAACGATCAGCGGCACGTGAGTCATCGGCTGGCGACCGAACTCGGCGCTGATGCCGCGCTTGATTGGAAGGCGCACCTGGCAGTCTTCCGCCATTTGAAAGGACGCGACATTCACCGTCTCTGGGAGGCCGCGGGGAATCACACCCCAGACCGCATTGGCGCTGCGGCAACCTTGAATAACGAAGGTTATCGTTGGGATGGAAGCTTCGCCACTCATTTGCCGACCCAGGCCACCGACTGGAGATTTAAAGACCGCGAGTCTCCGCCTATTCCCGAGCGCATTCGAAATGCTGAAAAAGGATTCGAATCCACCCCTCACGCGTCGGCTTTTCGACTGCGAGAACTGCGCCGCGCCCTGCAGCGGTTGAAGAGCGGCGGCGCAACAGTGATTGGCTTTTTGCCTCCGGTCTCATCCGAATCATACCACTTATTATCCACCCTCCCCGCCCATCAACAGTTCTGGTCCGAATACAAAACTGAAACCGCAAATCTTTTTAAAGAACTCGATATGCCATTCACCGATGCCACCGATTTGGCACCGCTCGGTCTTGATGATCGCTATATGACCGATGGCATCCACGCAGAGGAAACATTCCACCTTTACCTGCTGCGTCAGATGTTAAAAGACTCGCGGGTTCAAGAGGCCCTTCCGCACACCGGTATCGCCGTCAATACAGCGCTCGCCGATCCGGCAACAAACTTCTACTATCCGCGGTTCTCTGAGTAATGGTTACTCAATGATGCCCGGGTGGAACACGCTCACCCGCCTCGACGGCGAACGGCAGCCAGTTCTGCCGTGGAGGCAGTGGACAGGTCGCGTACGGCGTAAAAGCACAGGGCGGGTTGTATGCTCGGTTAAAATCGATCACTACGCGACCGGTTGCATCCGGCTTTGCCACGTAAAAAAAGCGACCCGCTGGATAAGTCGATTTTCCGGCGGTCTGGTCCCGGAATATTACAAAATAATCCTCTTCTCCCGGTTCTTCGACGACCTCAAGACGTTGCTCCGAGCCATTATAGGTGAAAACGATCCACCCTGGAACGACATATTCCTGCGTGCCTCCCGTAACATCTTGAACAAAAAGCTTCCTGCCCGAAGAGGCTTTTTCGAATCGCCCTTCAATCCGCCAGGCTGGATCATAAGGAAAATATTGCAACCTCTGAAAGTTCACGCGCGCCGGAGCTTCCGGATCGCGCACGCGAAGTCCAATCCGCTCTCCGCGCTCGATCACGATAATTGTTAGAGTTCCCAGTTGGAGCTTCGTCGGAGCAAGCAGGGCGTCCGATTCAAGATCAAGCGTGCTCACTGCCTTGCCAGCGACCGCTGCCGCGATCCCTGATCCAGCCTCAAATCGAACATGCCGATCTGTCCGAACAAAATCTCCTACAAACCCAGCCGCGCGGTTTCGCGGAAGCGCCACATCATTAGTCGGATTACCGCCCGCCGAATTGCGTCCGGGATGCAACCAATACAAGCCCACAAGTGTCGCCCAACCATTCGTCCCGGCGACTGATTGCCTTCGCTTTCCCTGCCAGGCAAGCCAATCCGCCGGTGCCGAAACGTCATTAGGCCCGCCAGTCGTATGAGTGGCACAGCCGGAAAGCGAAAGAATCACCAATATTACGGCGAAACGGAGCCAGATCATTCTTCGAGTATGCAGAAAATCAAAGAATTGTGAAAGCGACCGATTTGAACGACCAACGCATGGACGGTTCGCGATTGCACGGGATTTTGCGATCGGCGGGACCGCGTATGCCGCTCAAACATGGTGATACTCTCACGCCACATTGGCTGGCTGAATCTGCTCTGGATCGTTCCACTGACAGGCTGGTGACGGGCGTTGTTGAAAAGCGAAGATCGATGGGTGCCAGCCGAAAAAATAAAAAAAATTATCGTCTTTTATCGTCCTTTTCAGACTTTTGCGAAGATTTATCGTCTTCTTATTGTCCCCGGATCGTCTTTCATTGTTCGTCATCGTCTTCAAGTTGCCCTCCATCGCCTTGAAGTGTCATCAATCGTCTCTCCGAGCCACCCGAAGTTCGAAAGATTCTGGGAGATTGCCGGCTTTTCATTTTGATTCGACCTGCAAGATGTTTTTCGAAAAACCAGACCTCGTTATCTCGGCCGCTATGAGTTTTGAAGGGAGTTCAGGAAATGAGCGTGTGATACCGTGTGATACCGTGTGATACCGTGTGATACCGTGTGCGAGTGTGCGAGTGTGCGAGTGTGCGAGTGTGCGAGTGTGCGAGTGTGCGAGTGTGCGAGTGTGATCGCTTTTAGTCCGAGATCCAAAGTCTTGAGTCCAAGGTGCGGATTCGAATACCCCTCCCCTATTGGGTAATGGGTAATACCGTGTAATATCGAATAAATACAGAAAAGCGGCGCCTTCGTTTGCGGAGCCAAGTCTTCCACTAACGAAAGCGCCGTTTTGACCTCCGATTGAGTTTCAACGGCTTATTAAAATGTCAAAGAGCGGCGTGAGTTTTGGCCCACGCGTTGGCCCGAGAA
>JAQGOX010000773.1 GCA_028293365.1 Verrucomicrobiales bacterium
AATAATGGCGAGTGTTTGTAGCATATAAGTTCCGTTAGTTTCTTTTCCTCATTCTTGGCGGCAGCGCGGATTTTCACAACAAGGGGAACCATTAAATAAGCCTGCGACTTTCCATCGTTGCCCAAAACGAGCTGTGAGGTCCAAAAGATTCGGTGCCGTCGCGGGCGCCGTTACGTCGCTCACGAAATAAAGCCGGTCGAGTCCGTAATTACTCAGTGCGTCCGACGGCGCAAAAGCGCTCACTAATTCCTGGTTCCGAAAAACGCGGTGGATTTGGCTAATTCGTGACCTGAAAATCGAACGGGGCACTGACAATTTCTCCCGCCGATCTCGCCTGCACCCAGACGCGGTAGGTTCCCGCTTTCGGAAAGGCGTAGGGGAACTGGACTTCGCTGGACGGTTTTCCGCAGAGCACATCGTAGGAACTTAAAGGCGCGCCGCTAGCATCCCGCTTCGCGAAGACTTGCTGCGCGGCCATGGAGATCGTGCCCAGAGGATGGAGATGTGTGAAAACCGTCCCATCCTGGCGCAATACTTCGGCGTGGGCCGGCATGCCCATGTAGAGTTCGGTTTGCGCAGGCTGATGGTTCGAATCGAGGATGCGGAAGGCCATGGTTATATCTTCGCCAGTTTTCACTGTGTTGCTCGAGATTCGTTCGATCTTAAGGCTGCTCTGGTGCTCCGCGCTGAGCCAGGAATCGTCTGGATCGGAGGTTTCTGAGTTGGTCGTCGTCCCCGGTCCGATTTCGAGTTCGGTGGTGTAGGTTTCGGCGAAACCACTTTCGTGTGTTACATCGGCATAGGCCCAATACTTGCCGGGCGGTAAAGGGGGCAGGGGACTTCTAAAGTCGTTTCCTTTGCTACGAACCGGATGGAGATGGGCAAATACGTCCAGGCCCGGTGGCCGGGCCAGGAACAGGTGCATCAGTTTGCCGTGGTCGGTGACCAGCGGAGTGCTGTCATGCCACCGCTCCGTTCCCAAACCTAATTTGATCGTTAGTTCGTTGCCTTGCGGGGTCGGATTGATTTGTGCGATGGCGGGGCGTGTTTGGTAGAGGCGGTTACGTCTAAAGTCGATGTCCACCCGGTCCCACCACCGTTTTCCGATGACAATGATGGAGGCCAGGACCACGGCGCTGAATCCGGCTGCGTACCAACTCCGGCGTTTGCGGCGGGGATCGGCAAGTGTGGCGGGAGCGAGGGTGCTTTCGCGAACTGCCGCTCCGATGATTGCGATCAGGCCGAGAAAAAGCAGGGCTCCAAGCAAGGCGAAAAGCGCTTCCATCGCTCCGTTCATCGGCAGTCGGCGAAGGGCTACAGAGTTCAAAGGGACAATTTCGGTGTGTGGACCCGAAGTGCCTTCAATGTTTACGAAGACGCTGTAGGCGCCCATGTCCATTAACCAGAGTTGGGCGGAGTAGAGATTCGTTTCGCCTTTAACGAGTGCTGCGACGTCCGGTTGCGGAGCACCTTTGCGGCCTGCGTCCCAGCGCACGGGGAGAACCGTTACGCGTGTGACCGTGTTGGTGAAGAGCCGAACATGTATCTCGGCGAGGCCGGGAACGACTTCGGGAGGACGAATGCTAACGCGAACCGGGTAGGCGCTGTTTCGGTTCTCAAAGAAAATGTTGGGACTCCCGACGTGGGCTCCGGCCGAAAACGGCAGCAGCGCCGCGAAAACCAGAAGCATCCTCGCGCTCCGCGCAACACGACTATTCCAACAGGCCCACCGGCCAAAAACAATACGGCGAGGAACTACCACCGCAATTGGCCTGGCAAATACTCGTTAATCAAATCGTCGTAAAACGGGCGCAGCTTTTCGACATCGGGTTTCTGGTGGCTCTTGGTGTAGAGATCGTAAGGGTTGAAGGCGCGCACCCATTGGAACATCGCCTTGTCCTTATCGTTCATCAGATAGGTGTAGTCGTTTTCGCGATGCGCCGCGTAGAACGAATGGTAGCGCAGCATGTAGAGCGCCTCGTCCGGCATGCGATCTTTGACCACGTTGTAGATGTACTCGTCATGCCCCCAGGACAGATCGACTTTGTCCAGGCCGCATCCCTCTTCGTAAACGCCCAGGCGGCTTTGATATTTCGGAATGTTCGAATCTGGATTGTCAGCGAAGAATTTTGGGAAAACCACTTTGTCCGAGAATGCGCAACCGAGCGGGAACGTGTCGCCCACCACAGCCCATTGAGGCTCTCCGTAAAGGCAAAGGATCTTGCCGAGATCATGAATCAAACCGGCCAGAATAAACCAGCGCGGCTGGCCATCTTTGCGGATCTGTTCGGCAGTTTGCAGCAAATGTTCGAGCTGCGTCATGTCGGTGTCTGGATCGCTGTCATCGATCAGCGTATTCAGGTACTCGGCGGCTTCCCAAACGCTCATTTTCCTGCGATTGAGCGCGAGGAAATCGCGCTTCTTTTCCTGGACGAAATCGTAGGTCTGGTAGCGATGGTTGAGTCGGTAAAATTCGCGGACAGTGGGGCGGGCGTCGGTTTCGTAATTACGAAACTCTTCTTTTTTCTTTTCCGGTGCCGCCTGGGCCTTCGCGTCCGCAGGTTCCGGATAACGGGTCTTCAGGAAGTCTTCCCATTCTTCCAGACCGTTCAAAGGCTGATTCGCGACCGTTTTCTCAACTGTTGAATCCATGGCAAGAGACTAAATGTTCCACGTTGCCTGTCAATCCTATCGGGTAAGCCATTCGGCCAAATTATGCCAGATTGAATAGACTCGAAATACCGCATGACAGGCTATCCATAGGCTTAAACTGGATAAGATTGCCAGTTTAATTCGTTCCAGCCAGCGGGTTTGCTGAAACAGGCTGCGCAACAGGAATATGGCGCAAGGCCACAGGACCAGGCTGACATGCGCCAGCACGATTTTAGCTCCGAATCGGACGGTTCCCAATGGACTGTTCAGGAGAGCGGCGGGCCACGGAATGATCCAAAGGGGCAATGTGACCAGGACCACTAGGATCAAAAAAGCAATGGCATTGGAGAGTCGTTTTGCCAGCGAGTAGGAGGTGTGGTTATCTTCTGTGCGGTTTGAGTTGTACCAAATCTTTTCGACGGAGGAACGACGCGTGAGTTCGGAGGGCAAAAAGGCGACGCGCACTAATGTGGCAAGGGTGGCAAGTCCGGACATGGCTCGCAGACGGCGTCCCGAGGTGAAGAGGCGCTCATTGATTATGACGAATCGGCCTTCGCGTTTGAATGCAGACGAAATTGCGGCATCTTCCGCGCCGTACAGCTTTTCGTTGAAGCCGCCGACCTTGTTGAAGGCATCGCGAGTGCAGAACATAAATGCGCCACCCGAAATCCCGGCAAGCTTGATAAAGAAACCGAGCCAGCTCATTAGCAGGTTGGCATAGAGGGGGACCGAGCCTTCGAATTTCGTTAGCGCGCCTCCCCCGATGGCACCTTTATCCATCCACTGAAGGGCGGAGTTTATAGCGCCCGGAGTGATCAGCGTATCGGCATCGACGAAGAACAGACGCTCGCCGCGGGCCGCCTTTGCTCCGGAGTTGCGAGTGGCGGCTATGTGGCGGTGGTTGACCTTCACCACCGTCGCCTGGCGTTGCCGGGCGATTTCCGCCGTGGCGTCTGTCGATGCATCATCGACGACGATCAGTTCATAAGGCTGGCCGACGATTCGAGCGATCTCGTTGATCACGTCGAGCGTGCGGGGCAGGCATAGCTCTTCGTTATGTGCGGGGACAATGAACGAGATCATATTCCTTTAAGCCCGGGGCGGCGTATGCCGGCATTCCACAAGTTCTGCATCCTATCAGACCATGCTGTGGAAAGGCCGTTTCGTTTTGGCTCACCTCCAAACGATGATTTAGATTTTTATTCTATGTCAAAAGAGGGGACGGAGCGCGGAACCACTGTTCAACCGCCCAGAGATGATATTTATCACTCTTTCGAAAAAAGCGATCATGGGCCTGTATCGATCAGCCAGGCCTCAAGTGCCAAATCCTTTTAAATGCTTCTTATTATACGAAAGATCTTTGAGGCCGCTATCGACGCAGCCGCGCAAATCCGATGCCAGATCTAAAACCAATGGGTTCTTTTTCTGGTCTACCTGTTGCTGGAGCAACTCGCGAGCAAATGTAGATTTCGGACGTTTCGCCCGCCTGGCTTCCTGCTTCAACCAGGTTAGCAGGCTGGCTGGTACCTTTAAGGTCAACGTCTTCATGAAACTACGGTATAAGACTCAGACAGAAACACAATAGGGATTGAATTTTCGAATGCCTGGTTCCCCCGTCTCCAAATATCGACTCAGCCTCATGACAAATGAGGCATACGGGGTACATTGCAATTCACAAGGAGAGTCGAATCATGAAAGACGCAAAAAAGCCTGCATCAAACACTGTTCTCGAAAAGGGTCGCGACAAGACCCGGCAGGAGGGACCTTCGAGCAAAGCGCGGGAATTGCCCGGCGATACCAAAGCGCCTGGAGATCGCGGAATGTGTGAGGAGGAATCGACCAGCCAGGGAAGTGAGTAGGTTATTCTTTTTATTCCACAACGCGGTGAGCATTTGAGGGAAAACCGCTCAGAAATGTAGTTTAGCGCAGCTTTAAAAGCAGGTCTTTGGCCTCCACGGTTTCGCCGATTTTCACCAGCAGTTCACCCACTACCCCATCGACTGGTGCGTAGATGGTTGTTTGCATTTTCATAGCTTCGAGAGTGAGCAGTCGTTCGCCTTTGGCAACTTTGGTACCGACGGTAATGGGGAGAACCGTAATCAATCCCGGAATGGGTGCGCCCACTTCGTTTGATTTGGCCGGATCCGCTTTGGCCCGGGCTTTGACTTTCGATTGGACGGAACGATCGGGAACACGGGCTTCGCGGGGCATGCCGTTGAGTTCGAAGAGGAGGGTACGGTGGCCTTCCTTATCGATTTCGCCGACGTTGATTAGTTTGATGAAGAGGATTTTTCCTTCTTCGATTTCGATCGAGATTTCGTCGCCCGGCTTCAGGCCGTAGAAAAATGCGGGCGTTGGCAGATCGGAAACATCACTGTAGGTGTTGGTGAATTTGACGAATTCGGTGAACACTTCCGGATACATCAAATAGCTGTAGAGATCGTCGTCTGTGACATCGCGTTTGATTTTTGCGCCGAGCTCCTGGCGTGTTTTTTCGAAATCAAGCGGCGGCAATTTTATTTTGCGTTGTTCCGCTTTGGTTTTTCCCAGAACGACGCGTTGCAATGCTTTCGGCCAGCCACCCAATGGTTCGCCGAGGCCGCCGGAAAGCATATCAATCACCGATTCAGGGAAGGCTGTGCTGCCGGGTTCGAGGTTCAGAACGTCGGCGGGTTTGATGCCGCGTGTGATCAGGAACATCGTCATGTCGCCAACCACTTTGCTGCTGGGAGTGACTTTGATGATGTCGCCAAATAGCTGATTCACTTCGGCGTAGCAGCGGGCTATTTCCGGCCACCGCTGGCCCAGGCCCATACTGGAGGCCTGTTCTTTAAGGTTCGTGTACTGGCCGCCGGGCATTTCGTGAAGATACACTTCGGCGCTGCCCGCTTTCGGCGCGGTATCGAAGGGGGCGTAAATCAACCGGATCTGTTCCCAGTAATCGGAGAATTGGTTGAGCGTGTCGAGATCAAGTCCGGTATCGCGCGGGGTACGCTCCAGGGCAGCGACGATTGAGTTCAGGTTGGGCTGGCTGGTTGAACCCGACATCGCGGCGAGCGCGAGATCGACGACGTCCACCTTCGCATCGGAGGCTTGCAGGATCGACGCGGCATTGATGCCACTGGTATCATGCGTATGGAAATGCACCGGCAATCCGACTTCCTCTTTGATCGCTTTAATTAATTGATATGCCGCGTAAGGCCTGCAGAGCCCCGCCATATCCTTGATTGCCTGAAAATGCGCTCCCATGCGCTCGAGTTCCTTCGCTAGTTTGATGTAATAGGCCAGCGAATATTTGGTGCGTTTGGGGTCGAGCAAATCGCCCGTGTAGCAGATGGCTGCTTCGCAAATCGCGTGGGTGTCCTGCACCGCTTCCATCGCCACTTTGAGGTTCGGAAGATAATTGAGGGAATCAAAGATTCGAAAAATATCGATTCCTTCGGAAGCGGAATGTTTAACGAAACCGGCGACCACGTTATCGGGGTAGTTGGAATAGCCGACCGCGTTGGCGCCGCGGAAGAGCATCTGGAAACAGATGTTCGGCACTTTGGCGCGCAACTGGCGCAGGCGTTCCCATGGGTCTTCATGGAGAAAGCGCATCGCGGTATCGAACGTGGCGCCGCCCCACATCTCGAGGCTGAATAGTCCGGAGGCGCGGCGAGCGACCGCATCGGCGACTGCCAAAATATCGTAGCTGCGCACGCGGGTCGCCATGAGAGACTGATGCGCGTCGCGGAAGGTGGTGTCGGTAATGAGCAGACGCTTTTGTTTCAACGTCCAATCCGCGAATTTTTTTGGTCCGAGTTCCAACAGTAACTGGCGCGTGCCTGCGGGGGGCACCGATTTGATGTCGGATTGCGGGTAAATAATCTGCGGAA
>JAQGOX010000160.1 GCA_028293365.1 Verrucomicrobiales bacterium
ACCAGGCTTCTTCATTTCGCGATCCGCGTATTCCGTGATTTCCAACTCGGTCGCGATCGGTTGGGAGATGCGCATCAACTCGCCGGCACGATCCAATGCGTCGATAAATTCCCGAAATGAGGCAAACGCCATGCCGTCATTTAAATGCAGCCGACTTTAAAAGTCGAATCCTGTGACGGTCAGGCGTGCGTCTGTTTCTTGTAGTCTTCTCCGGAAAGTAATTGCCCGGCCTCGTTTGGGTTGCTCAGCCGAAGCTGGAAGAACCACCCGTTCGTATAAGGATCGGTGTTCACGAGTCCCGGATTATCAACAACCGCCTGGTTGATTTCGATAACTTCGCCGCTCATGGGTGAATAAATATCGCTGGCGGTTTTTACCGATTCCACCACCGCGCACGATTCGCCCGCTTTTATCTTTCGCCCTTTCGCGGGCAGTTCGACAAAAACGACGTCGGTGAGTTCGTGTTGGGCGTGATCGGTGATGCCAATCGTTGCAATCTCACCGGCGATGCGCACCCATTCATGCGACTTGGCGTATTTGAGCTCTGCGGGAACGTTTGACATATGAGAATAAACGCAAGACCAACCTGTTTGGTCAACCAGCTTTTCGATAAAACGGTTTTTGCACGACGATTGCCGGGGAGCGCTTCCCGCGAATTTCAATCTCCAGTGTTGTCCCGGGCTTCGAAAACTCCGGCGGAACGTATCCAAGGCCGATCCCATTTCCAAGCGTCGGACTTTGGGTCCCACTCACTATTTCGCCAAGGATGCGGGAGTCAGGACCGGTGCTCCAAATTGCATAGTGCGGACGTGGAGGCGCTGATTTATCGGCCATTTTGAATGCGACCAGTCTTTTCGAAACTCCCTCGGATTTTTGTCGTGCCAGAACGGAACGCCCCGTGAAATCGCCCTTGTCCAACGCCACGAAGAATCCGACACCTGCTTCGATTGGAGTCGTTTTCTCGTCTAATTCATGGCCATACAGCGGATAACAAACTTCGGTCCGTAAAGTGTCTCGCGCTCCGAGCCCGGCGGGTTTAATTCCGAACGCTTTGCCCGTCTCCATGACCCGCGTCCAGATCGCATCGATCAATTCATTGGCAGCAATGATTTCGAAGCCATCTTCGCCGGTATATCCGGTGCGTGCGATCAAGATCGATTTTCCCTGAAAGTCTGCTTGAGTCGCCTGGTTTTTCTTGAGTGTCGCCGGTTTGCTGTTTTTTCCCGAATCGAAGCATGAATCAATGAATTCGACGACGCGCGGGCCTTGGACCGCGACGGCGCTCTGGGCGTCGGACACATTTTCCAGCGTTGTATCGGATCGAAACGGAGATGAAGCCAATGCTTTCTCCAGCCAGGCGACATCGTCATCAATCCGGGACGCGTTAATAACGAGCAGGAACTCCTCCGGGGCGAGCCGATATGCATAAAGATCGTCCACAACTCCGCCGGACGGATTGCACATTAAGGTATACTGGCCTTCCAGGACATTCAGTTTGCGAATGTCGTTCGTCAAGGTGGCGTTGAGAAAGTTCGCCGCACCTGCGCCGGAAACCCGGACTTCCCCCATGTGCGAAATATCAAATATGCCCGCAGCGTTCCGCACGGCCTGATGTTCCTCCATGATGCTGGTGTACTGCACCGGCATTTCCCACCCACCAAATTCAATTAAACGTCCGCCAGCCTGACGATGAGTTTCGTATAACGCGGTCCGTTTGAGCATATTCCTCAAGATTCCCGAATCAACCCCACTTCTCCAGCTTGATCTGCTCTTTCCCGACCTTGAGATGTTCGATCACGAGCGTTTCGGCCGCCTCTACCAATTCGGTTGGTCCACATGCATAGAACACGCAATGAGGCAAATCAGTGATATGCTCTTTGATCCATTCCGGCGTAATCCGTCCGCGCCGCCCTGTCCATGGATCATCCGCTCCAATACGCGTACAGGTTACGTGAAAACTAAAATTCGGGTTGTCCTGCGCCAATTGGCGGAATTCCGTGTTGAAAATGATGTCGTTGGTGGTGCGAACACTATACAGCACTGTGATTTTGGTTTCCAGATTCCGGCGGGTGGCTTCGCGCACGAAACCACGGAATGGAGTCACCCCTGAGCCGCCGGCGATGCAGATCAAATGTTTGTTCGGCTCCAGCACAGGCAGGAATTTGCCGGTGGGTGGAATCACAAACATCTTGTCGCCCGCTTTGGCCCAATCGACGATGCGGGTTCCCATTTTCCCATCCCGTTTGACCGTGACCTCGTAATAACCACGATCCAATGCGCAGGAAGAGAGGGAGTAGGCGCGTTTGTAGGAGGGAGTGTCAGGCCAATAGAGGGTTATGAACTGGCCTGTTTTGAAATCCGGTTCGTACCCTTCGGGCCATTTCAGCCGAAGTGTTTTCGTATCGGGCAGCTCAAGAGTTGCCGCCTCGATCAGCATTTCCGCAATTATTTTCGCCATAACACCTAACTCAGCGGGACAAAATAGGAAAGAATCCGCTCATGTAAAGGATACATTGAACCATAAAACTGAAGTTGGCGAGTTTGGGATTTGCAGTCATAATTCATCCTTTTATCTCCGGT
>JAQGOX010000837.1 GCA_028293365.1 Verrucomicrobiales bacterium
CAGTAGGCGTTGCAGGTATTCGTGGCACTGAATACGATATCAGCGCAAATGGCACTGTCCACGTCATTTCCGGTGTTGTTCAGGTGGTCTATGTTGACATGACCGATCCCGGCAATCCGAAGACCACGACCGTTACAGTGACCGAAGGGCAAACCGCGCGTCCGCCAACGGCTCCGGGTCAGCAGCCAACGGTAATCAGCACTACCACCCTGCCGCCGACCGAACGCCCCACTCTTTCGGATGTCCGCGCAATTGAAATAGTTTATACGGTTCCGACAACGGGCCCTGGTGGCACCACCGGTAATACGACAGGAAATACGACGGGCCAGACGAGCACCGGAACATTCAACGGAACGAACCCGACGACCCCGACCAATCCTACGACGGGTCCTCAGCAGCAACAATAAGGGCACCGCCCGATTTTCTAAACCCAGAGCAGCCTTGTGCTGCTCTGGGTTTTTGCTGTACTTATCCGGCATGAAGCTAAAGCGTGGGCAATTAGTACCCATTTTGATCGCTTCCGCCGCCATTCTTGTTGGCTGCTCGATACTGCTTTTCTCACGATTCTCGAAAAAATCAACGGCTTTGCGAGATCCAGGCTTGATAGAGAAGCTGGAATATCTCACCTACGACCCGCGTGTCCGTTTCGCCACGCGGTTTCCGGATCAACAGCTCGCGACTAATGTGGGCTGCCTGTTTTTTGACGATAGTGCTATTGAAAAAGTGGCTAATGGCGAATTGGAGGACGATTACGATTGGCCATGGCCTCGTTATATCCATGCAAATCTAGTTAAGGAGCTGGCGGCTCAAGGAGCGAAGGCAGTCGGCTTCGATATCTTTTTTCCGCAGAGGTATCGACCTGATCCGCCAATTCCGAGTGATGACGGAACCAGCATTCCGTCCGATCAGGTCTTTGCGAACGAAATTAAGAAACGTCATAACGTGGTTCTGGGAATGAACGCCGGCTCGCCCCCCGCAGCTCTCTTTATGCATTCCGATCCGGAACTGGCCAGCGTTCAAACCGTGGGCGAGGCCGTTATGAGGCGGGATCGTCCTTTCATTATTGAAAAATTTTGGAGTTTAAAAATTCGAGATCTTGCCACCGCGCTGGGAGTCAATCTGGATTTCTCGAAGCCCAACACGAATATCAATCCTGGGAGCATTACGTTTCCAATTCTCCGACCTCGCGATAATGCGCCGACCAATCACTCGTTTTTACTCACTAAAACGGGAATGCTGAAACTGGACGAAAACGGCGCGCTAAGCGTCGATCCTGATGAACCGGAGCGACCCAGCAATGAAAAGCCTTTTTGGTACCAGCGGGTTTGGAGCCTGGGAATCGTGCTCGGCGCCAAAGAGCTCGGTCTGGACCTCGATCACCCCATTCTGGAAACTCCCGAAAAAATCGTCTTACGGGGTGCGAATGGTGTTGAACGCACGATTCCTTTGGATCGGAATGGGTGCTTCTACATAGATTGGAATCTGAATTTGGCTCGCTTGTTGTCGATGACTTCTCCGACGAACCCGGTTTACTCCGGATTTGTTTTTCACACTCTCGTGCAGGCGGTGGGGCGCAAAGACGCGAATGCTTCCGACATCGCCGCTCCATTTACCAATCGAGTAGTGGTTATCGGCTCCATAGCTGAAGGGAATAACATAACGGATATGGGAGCAACCCCGTTGGATGAAGCCAAAACACCGCTCATGATCAAGCATGTCAACGTGGCCAATTCGATATTAACAGGGCGATTTGTGCGGCGATGCGATTGGCCTCTTGAATTACTTTTGATTGCCTCGCTTGGAATCCTCACTTCGTGGGTCACCTGGAACACACGAGTTGCGGTTGGTATCAGCGCGCTGCTCGGTGTTATTTTTGCGTACGTCGCGGTTGCAACAGCACTCTATGTGCAACAGCGCTACTGGCTGACGATAGTAGCACCTCTGTTGGGGGGGATTATTTTGCCGTTCTCTTCGTTGACGGCCTACCGCGTCCTTTTTGAACAGGACCAAAAGAAACATGTAAAAGGTGTGTTCAGCCGAATCGTTTCTCCTGACGTCGTAAACGAGTTACTCGGCGCGGAAAAACTTTCGCTCGGAGGCGCCCGCCGCCGCATGACAGTTTATTTTGCCGATGTGCGGGGGTTTACTGAATTTACCGATCGAGCCCAGGCTGCGGCGGAAGAGTACGTTCGCTCACGCAAACTCACTCCTGCAGAATCAGAAGCTTTTTTTGATCGGCAGGCGGCTGACACACTTGCGACCGTGAACCTCTACCTAAGCACCATTGCTGACATGGTTAAAAAGCACAACGGGACCCTCGATAAATATATCGGCGATTGCGTGATGGCCTTTTGGGGAGCGCCGGTTTCCAACGAGAAACACGCGCTTTCCTGCGTGCGAGCGGCCATCGATTCGCAACGCGGGATGCAGATGCTTAACGATGCTCGCGCTGCCGAGAACCTGAAGCTTGAGCAGGAAAACGTAAAACGAGCTGCCGCCGGGCAGGAGCCATTGCTGCTGCTACCGTTGTTAAGTCTTGGAAGTGGAATCAACAGCGGAACCGCAATTGTAGGTTTGATGGGGTCGAATGCGCATATTTTGAATTACACTGTATTCGGTCGTGACGTAAATTTGGCGAGCCGATTGGAAGGATATTCTGGCCGCGGGCGGATCATTATCAGCGAAGCCACCTATCTGGAACTGAAGCGCGATGACCAAGGGCTGGCTGCCACGTGCGTAAAGCTTGATTCGGTCACTCCCAAAGGATTCCGTGAACCGATTCCTATCTATGAAGTTCCCTGGCGGCAGCCCGAAGTCGCAAGTCCG
>JAQGOX010000856.1 GCA_028293365.1 Verrucomicrobiales bacterium
GGTTGCGGCGCCGACATTGATGACAGCGACACCACCGGCGAGCTTCGCCAGGCGTTCCTGCAGTTTTTCGCGATCGTAGTCCGAGGTGGTTTCCTCGATCTGGCGGCGAATCTGGTTCACGCGGCCCTGGATGTCCGAGGACTTCCCGTAGCCTTCGACGATGGTCGTGTTTTCTTTATCGATGACGATCGATTTAGCACGGCCGAGGTCTTCGAGGGCGACGCTTTCGAGCTTGATGCCGAGGTCTTCAGTGATGCATTTACCACCGGTGAGGATGGCGATGTCTTCCATCATCGATTTGCGGCGATCACCGAAGCCAGGAGCCTTGACGGCGCAGACGTTCAATGTGCCACGGAGCTTGTTCACGACGAGGGTTGCGAGGGCTTCACCTTCGACATCTTCAGCGATGATCAAGAGAGGCTTGCCGAGTTTGGCAACTTTCTCGAGGACCGGGAGGAGGTCTTTCAGGTTGCTGATCTTCTTCTCGTAGTTCAGCACGTAGGCGTCATCAAGCTTCGCTTCCATCGCTTCGGCGTTGGTGACGAAGTAAGGAGAGAGATAGCCCTTGTCGAATTGCATACCTTCGACCACTTCGAGGGTGGTTTCGATGGATTTGGCCTCTTCGACCGTGATGGTGCCGTCTTTGCCGACTTTGTCCATGGCGTCAGCGATGATCTCACCGATGGTTGTGTCCCAGTTCGCGGACACGGTTGCGACCTGCTTGATCTCTTCCTTGTCCTTGACTTTCTTGGAGATCTTCGCGAGGTGCTCAACGGCTGCGTCAACAGCCTTTTGAATACCACGTTGCAGGCTGATCGGGCTCGCCCCGGCGGTGACGTTCTTCAGACCTTCGCGGAAAATCGCTTCGGCCAAAACGGTTGCAGTGGTGGTTCCATCACCAGCGGCGTCGCTGGTCTTGCTCGCGACTTCGCGAACCATCTGAGCACCCATGTTTTCGTATGGGTCTTCGAGTTCGATTTCTTTAGCGACCGTAACACCGTCTTTAGTGATGGTCGGGGAGCCGAACTTTTTGTCGAGAACGACATTACGGCCCTTGGGCCCGAGAGTTGCCGCGACGGCGCGAGCGAGTTTGGAAACGCCTTTAAGGAGCGCCTGGCGCGCTGCCTCTTCAAATACTAATTGTTTTGCTGCCATAATAGATGGGTATCTTTTTGGTTAATTGGAAGTTAGTCGATGACTGCGAGAACGTCGTCGGAATTGAGGATTTTGTATTCCTTGCCATCCAACTTGATTTCCGTTCCGCCATATTTGCTGACGAGAATGCGATCACCCTTTTTGACTTCAAACGGCACTTTCTTGCCATTGTCGTCCGTTTTGCCGGTGCCGAGCGCCACGACGACGCTTTCCATCGGTTTTTCCTTGGCTGAATCAGGAATAATGATCGAGCCTTTTTTGGTTTCTTTTTCTTCGACAGCCTCAACGAGGATGCGATCCCCGAGGGGTCTTACATTAATGGCCATAGTTATTATTAAGTTACTGTTTACTGTGTTTGACTGTTGAATCAAATCCCGCCCGCACTCGCAGGAAGGAAAATTATTTTAACAAATCAATCCCCCGCGCGAACGCGGGGGATTTGGTTTGAAATGTTCGACGGATTATTTCTTCTCATCGACGACTTCGGCGTCGATGATCGGACCTTCGTCTTTACCACCGGCTTGAGGACCGGCTCCCGCTCCCGGGCCTGAAGGACCCGCTCCGGGCTGGCCTGCCTTGGCTTTTTCGCTGGCGGCTTTGTAAAGTTCGGCGGATACAGCCTGCCAGGCTTCGTTCAGCTTCTCGCTCGCGCTCTTGATCGCGGCCGCGTCGTTCGCCTTGAGGGCTTCCTTGACGTCGTTCGCGGCTTTTTCCAGGTTGCTCTTCTGGTCGCCGGAGATTTTGTCTCCGCTTTCCTTGAGCATCTTTTCAGAGCGATAGACCGCGTTATCGGCTTCGTTGCGAATTTCGATTTCCTCTTTTCGCTTCTTGTCATCTTCCGCGTGGAGATCCGCATCTTTGCGCATCTTCTCAATTTCGTCTTTGGAAAGGCCACTGCTCGCGGTGATGGTGATTTTCTGTTCTTTGCCGGTGCCAAGGTCTTTGGCGCTGACATGCAGAATACCATTCGCATCGATATCAAATGTGACTTCGATCTGCGGCACACCTCGAGGAGCGGGTGGAATATCGGTTAGATGAAATTTTCCGATGGTTTTGTTGTCCTTGGAGAATTGGCGTTCGCCCTGGAGAACATGAATCTCAACGCCCGGCTGATTATCAGACGCAGTGGAGAAGATTTCCGATTTGCGGGTCGGGATTGTGGTGTTCCGCTCGATCAAGCGAGTGAACACACCTCCGAGGGTTTCGATTCCGAGCGAGAGTGGAGTCACGTCCAGCAAGAGAACGTCTTTAACGTCTCCTTTGAGTACGCCGCCCTGAATCGCTGCACCGATCGCGACTACTTCGTCCGGATTCACGCCCTGGTGAGGATCCTTGTTCACCATTTTTCGCGCTGTCTCGACCACACGGGGCATACGGGTCATGCCACCGACTAGGACCAATTCATCGATCTTCTCGGCAGAAATATCCGCATCCTTGAGACAAGCCTTGGTAGGTCCAATGGTTCGTTCGAAAAGATCATCGCAAAGCTGTTCCATTTTTGCGCGAGTCAGCTTCATGCTGATGTGCTTGGGGCCGCTCGCATCTGCGGTGATAAAGGGGAGATTGATGTCGTATTGCTGAGAACTGGAAAGAGCGATCTTTGCTTTTTCGGCTTCCTCCTTGATGCGTTGCAAAGCGTCAGGTTGCTTGCGCAAATCCATTGCTTGCTCACGTTTGAATTCATCCAGAATCCAATCCATCAATTTGTTATCCCAGTCATCACCACCCAGGTGGGTATCACCATTGGTTGCTTTGACTTCGAAAACACCATCGCCAATTTCCAAAACAGAAATATCGAAAGTACCACCGCCGAGATCGTAAACGGCGATTTTTTCATCTTTCTTTTTATCCAAACCGTACGCCAGAGAGGCCGCAGTCGGTTCGTTAATGATACGAAGCACTTCGAGGCCGGCGATACGTCCGGCATCTTTGGTCGCCTGGCGTTGAGAATCATTGAAATAGGCGGGAACGGTAATCACAGCCTGTGTGATTTTTTCGCCGAGCCGCATTTCTGCGTCCGCTTTGAGTTTCGAAAGAATCATCGCCGAAACTTCCGGCGGGCTAAACTGCTTCGGCTTGCCTTCGACTTCGACTTCGACCATGGCGTCGCCGTTCGCACCCTTTACGACTTTATAGGGTACGCGTTTGATCTCTTCCTGAACTTCATCGAACTTACGACCCATGAAGCGTTTAATGGAATAAACCGTGTTACGGGGGTTGGTTACGGCCTGGCGCTTGGCGGCATCGCCGACGACACGCTCATTGCTCTTTGTGAAAGCGACGACCGAGGGAGTTGTCCGCTTGCCTTCAGAATTTTCCAATACCACCGGTTCGCCCCCTTCCATGACCGACATGCAAGAGTTCGTAGTTCCAAGATCGATGCCAATTACTTTTGCCATATAAATTATTTTATTCCTCTCGTCTGATTTCCTTCAGCCCGAGTGTATTCAGCAAAGAAGCTGCCAAAATGGCTTCTAACTGTAACTGGTTAATAGAGAAAGGATTGCTTCGAGATGAAGAAGCGCGGAAGGTGAATTTGTGAGACAATGTGTCACATACGCTCCATGTGTGCCATAGGGCAAATGTCCCATGTCACAGTACCGGGAGACCGAGGAGCACGTGCCCGGCGGCGAGCTGCTATTCGATTTCCGTAACTCTACGAGCATGCCTTCCGCCCGCAAAAGGCGTATCGAGCCAGATTTGAACGATTTTTTTCGCCATCTCGGGCGGGATGGTGCGTTCGCCGAGTGAAAGAACGTTGGCGTCATTGTGCTCACGTCCCCAGCGAGCAGTTTGTTCATCCCAGCATAACGAGCAGCGGATTCCGGGAACTTTATTTGCCACGATGGCCTCGCCATTGCCGGATCCACCGAGGACGATCCCGCGGTCAAATTCAGATCGTGCCACGGCTTCTGCGACCGGGCGAATGAATTTCGGATAGTCAACCGATTCCTCACTGTTAGTGCCGAAGTCGTGGACCGTGTGACCCAGCGAAACGATGAACGGCTTGAGCATCTCCTTGTAGAGAAAGCCAGCGTGGTCTGAGCCGATTGCGATCTTCATAAGTCTATTCCCAACCCAGGAGACGTCCGCCCTGGTAGGTTACAAAAGCCAGGCCCCAGGCGAGGACGCCCATATACACCCATTGGAAGACGGGCCATTTCCAGGAATTCGTTTCGCGGCGGACGATCGCGACGGTGCTGACGCATTGGAGCGCGAACACGTAAAAAACCATCAACGTGACGGCGAGGAGCGGTGTGAATAGTTTGGCGCCGTTGGGACGTGTCTGTTCACGCAAGGTTTGGGCGATGGTTTGCCGGCTTGCATCGGAATCCTGGGATTCTCCAACATTATAAACGGTGGACATCGTGCTGACGAAAACCTCGCGCGCCGCAAATGAAGCGATGATGCCAATGCCGATTTTCCAATCGAAACCGAGTGGCGCGATAGCTGGCTCGATCAGGCGCCCAAGTTTGCCGGCAAAACTGTGGCGCAAACGTTCTCCGGATTGTTCTTTGTCCAACTGATTTAATTTCGTCTCCGCAGTCGTTTTTTCAGGACCCACTTTCGGAAGATTTTGTTCGAGGAGCGAGCGCTCAGCTTTGTAGTGGGCTTCGAGTTGGGAATTTCTTGGGTAGGTCGCCATGAACCAGAGCAAAATACTGATGCCAAGGATCACAGTGCCGGCTCGTTTCAGAAACAATTGTGACCGGTCCCACATATGCCGAAGAACCACTTTTGGAACAGGCCGCTTATACGGAGGTAATTCCATGATCAATAATGGCGTTTCGCCCCGCAGTAACGTCTTTTTAAAAAGCCAGGCCATGAGAAGAGCCATCACAATCCCGAGCAGATACATGGCAAGCATCGTCAGTCCCGCTAGTTTGAAAAATCCGAGAATGCGCCGATCTGGAATACACGCAGCAATCAATAATGTGTAAACCGGCAGGCGCGCGGAGCAACTCATCAATGGCGCGACCAGGATGGTCACTAATCTGTCTTTAGGCGTTTCGATCGTGCGGGTCGCCATAATTCCTGGAATGGCGCAGGCGAAGGAACTGAGCATCGGGATGAAGCTTTTTCCATGCAGGCCGACTTTGCTCATCATTCGATCCATGAGGAAGGCCGCGCGCGCCATATAGCCGGTATCTTCCAGAAGACCGATAAACAAAAAGAGCAGGCAAATCTGAGGCAGGAACACGACCACCGCGCCCACCCCCGCGATAATTCCGTCCACCAGGAGGCTCTGCAGATCTCCCGGACCGAGCAGGCGGCTGACCCGTTCTCCAAACCAGCCGACTCCGTTCTGGAGCAAATCCATGGGCAGCCGGGCAAAGCTGAAAATGCTTTGGAACATCAGCGCCATGATTCCCAAAAATATAAGAAGGCCCCAGATTTTATGGGTCAAAACGCGGTCCAATTTGTCGCTGAACGTTTCTTTATATTCACCGCTTTCCGTCACGACTTCCCGCTGGATCTTGCCGATGCGTTGATACCGCGCCTCGATCGCGAAGCTGCGCCAGTCGTGTCCTTTGTTTTCGAGCCGCTGGCGTGCCGCGTCGATTTCGTCGCGCAACGGTCCGATCGGAGCCATTTCCGTGGCAAACTTGTCATCGGTCAAAAGGAGTAAAGCTTCAGCTTCGACCGCAACGACTCGGGGTTTTCCGTTCTGATTTAAAAGTGCGATGACGCGTTTTAATTCATCAGCAATTTCAGGCGTGAAATCGCAAAATATTTTTCGTGGTGTGCCCTGTTGCCTGCGTGTTCCGCTCTGATCCAAAGCTTTCTCAAGAATGGCTTCCTTCAATTTCGGCAGCCCTGTTCCGAGGCTGGCGATGATTGGGAATACCGGAACACCAAGCCATTGGGTGAGTTCACCTGCGTCGATTGAATGCCCATTTTGCTCGGCAACATCCATCATGTTCAACGCGACGAAGGTGGGATAGCCGAGTTCTATCACTTGAGTCGCGTAGTAAAGGTTGCGTTCGAGATTCGAAGCATCGAGCACCAGCAATACGAGATTCGGCGGAGGAACTTCCGGGAGATGATTCAGCAACACATCGCGTGAAATGCGTTCATCCAGCGACTGCGGACTGAGACTATAGGTTCCGGGAAGGTCAAGAACGGTGATGGCTTCGTCCACT
>JAQGOX010000864.1 GCA_028293365.1 Verrucomicrobiales bacterium
GGTGAGTTCGAGGTGACGATAATTGCATTCGAGTAGGGTTCGCTAGTGATGCGTACTTTCCCATACAATCTTCCACCTTGATTGGCGCTGGTGTCGGCCGGTGGCTGGTTGTAAGGATCCCAATACATGCGCGGCTGGGTCTTTTTCAGGAAGAGTTCGTTTAAGACATCTTCGATGTCTGTCGCACTGACGAATTTCATGCGGAAAATCTTGGGGGCGAGCCCATTGTCGGTAATAGGCTCATCGAGCGCCTTGATCATTTTTTCGATGTTATCCATGGCATTGGCTGGCGCCTGCACAACGACGGTATTGCGACGGCGATCGGCAACAACGCTGATTTTTTTGGTGTTCTTCTGGTTCATCGATGAGGAGAAGAAATAAAAAGGATAGCGGCTCTGGCTGTCCTGATCCTGATTCAGATCCTGGATTTGTTTTGCGACATCTTCGGCGTCGGCATTCTTCAGCGAGAAGGTCCGCATGGCTTTTTCCTGGGCGTCATCGGTATCGAGGGTGGTAATTAGTTTCTCGATCGCCTTGAAAGTCGCCTCGCTCGAAAGCACGATTAATGAATTGGAACGGGCATCTCCGGTGACTTCGACGACATCCTTTGTTCCTTTGCCAGTTAGCTTTTGATAAAGCGGAACTATTTCCTTCACGATATCGTCTGAGTTGACGTTTTTCAACTGAATGACACGAATCGAAACATCCTGTGGCTTTTCGGTATCAAGGATGTCTATTAGCTTTTGAATTTCCGCAATAAGCGACTTCGGAGCGGCAACGATCAGGCGGTTGGAGGTTTTGTCCGGCCAAATGCGGACCTGTTGCGGGCCTCCGGCGCCGGCTGCTCCCGGGGCAGCCGAAGGTGGCGGACCACTGGGCATCGGCATATTCATCGGCATGCCGTCCATCATCGGGCCATTACTTGACCGGGACGGTTGTGCAATTTTCTTCGGAGTCGGACTACCCGGCTGCGCATTTAAAACCAGCGATAAAAGCTCACCCAATTCCTCGGCTTCGGAATGTTTCAAGGTGAAGAATTCGACAACTGAGTCTGTCCCGGAGGGAATGTCTAACTCCTTGATCAACTCACCGACGAGGCGAATGTTATCGGTGTAATCTGTAACAATCACCTGATTGGATCGGTCGGCCACTTCAATCGTTGCTTTGTCGGAAAGAACAGTTTTGATTTTCTCTTTGAGTTCGGAAGCGGGTATGTGGTCGAGCGGGAAAATCTTGATCAGCTTTTGTCTCCCCTGAGGCATATCCTTTGTGGTTGACGTGACCAATTCGGGACTGGTTTTTGGTTCTGAACCTTCGGGTACAATCAGTATCGAATTGGCCGATTCTACGGTCGTAAAATTTTCCAGACTCAACGCGCGATAGACGAGATTGATGGCGTCACGTGGCGCGAGTTTTTTGGAACTGACAATGGTGAGCTGGCACTGAACACGCGGATGTTTAACAACGCTTTTTCCCGTCATTTTGGCCAGCCATTGCACGATCATATCGATGTTCGCGCCCTGGAAGCTGAGTTGGATATCTTCGTTGGGATCTATGACTTCGTTTCCGGGTCCGCCGGCCATCGCTCCGGGAGGGATGGCGCCGGGTGGAATCGCGCCCGGCCCCGGAACAGAAGCGGGAGGGGCCACCGGCGGCGCTTCGGGTTTGGCAGTGGCAACGGGTGCATTTGTGGGTGCGTTTTCGGCAGGTTTGCCGGCGGTGTCGACCGGCCCCGGCTTAACGGCAGGTTTGCCCTGAGTTTGCGCCTCCACCAGCATTGGTGAATTGAAAAAAAGTGCGGCTGAAACAACGCCGATGCCGAGGAGGGTGGCGGCCAGTCCAACTTTAATGTTGCGATGTATGGGTGCTTTCAATGGAACTATCCTTTCCTTTTGGTAAGAGCGATTCGCTGCCGAAGCCTGAAAAAACTGTTAATTCTTTGGGCTGCCCATCCTGTTCGACGAGCACGCGATTGATACCGACTTTGATTAATTTTACTCCGCCAAGTTCTTCACCTTCGTGGATCATGCCGGTTTGCCCGTTCGGCGCGCGGAGAAACACTTCCCGGCCAGCGATGCCGAGCAATGCCATCGGCATAGGTCTCATGACCTGACCGAGGATTTCACTTTCAACAATTCGGTCCACGCGTGCTTTTACCGGCGGAGGGAGATCATCTGCCGGGCTCGAGCGGCCCATGCGGGGCGAAGCGCCGCGACCTGGCATTGAGGGCGGAACCGAATTGGTTGGTTTTAACTTCGGTTCAGTTTTCGGTTCCGGAGTTGGAGCCGGATACGTTGGCGCACTGAAATTCGCGAGAGGACTTTTCCTGCGGGCGATCGCCGACGCCTGTAGAATCACGAGCACCCCAAGAACAAGGCAAATGACTTTGAAAACAGGATTAAACTTTTCAAGCATGGGGCAACTCCTCGCTTTTCCATTGGTCGAAATCCAATACGGCTATGATCAAACTGAGTTTGACCATGCCGGGCTTGGTTGGGTCCGCGTTGATTTGGATCGAATCAACTACGAGAGGAAAACCAAGAACTTCCAAACGATGCAGCAATGCGGTAATCGCGGGAGCGGGGCCCGTTCCCTCAAGTTGCATCGAGGCAAGCTCTTTGGCTGAGGGTCGAGCAGCCGATTCGCGAATAGGACCGAGTATGACCTGTCCGCTGGCGGCAGCTTTCTGAATCGCTGCGCTGGCTTCGGCAACCACTGAAGCGCGGGATAACTTAGCCGGATTTAACCGATAGGTTTCTTTGAGCTTCTCGGTAAGCAACGCACGATTCTCGTAAGGTTGCAGATCCCGCTTTAGTCGCTGTGCATCGACAATCAATTGTTCGTAACCGTTGCGCTTTGCTTCGAGATTTCTCCAAAGTCGCAGGCCGAAAAAAACCACCAGGTAAGCCGCGAGAACCGCAGCTCCGATGCGCAAAGTTCTCTGATCGCGTTCAGACAAGGTTGCCATATTATTTTTTGATCTCCTTTGTCGTAGTTTGAGCGGAATTCGTCATTTGGACGCCAAAGGTGTTCACGTGCACGCCATCAACTTGCACCTTCGACGTTGGTCGATTGGAGTTCGCCGTCAGTACCACAGGATTATTTGTGGAAACCGATCCTGGTCGACTCTCAACTCCCGTCACGACTGGCTGCGCTGCTTCGAGCGCCTTGCGATCGGCCGTGGGCTTCCAAACGCCGGTCAGCCGCGCGCTCAGCTTCTGACGATCTGGAGAAGGAGTTTGCTCTTCGACGACGACGCTGGAAAAGAATCC
>JAQGOX010000874.1 GCA_028293365.1 Verrucomicrobiales bacterium
TCATGAACTCCTGAAAACCGGTCTCGATGAAGTAAGGAGAGTTATTCGGGAAAAAGAACCTGTCCGCCCCTCTGCCGCCGTCGCCATGATGCCTCTCGATCAATTGGAGGGCGTTGCAAAGAGCCGTCAACTTCCGCCGCCCAAATTGATTCGCGCGTTTCGAGGTGATCTTGATTGGATCGTGATGAAGGCGATAGAAAAGGATAAAACCCGCCGTTATCAGACCGCCAACGCATTCGCGGAGGACATCAAACGCTACGCAGCCAGCGAGGCCGTGTCGGCGGGGCCTCCGAGCGCATCCTACAAAGCCCGAAAGCTGGTCTCGAGAAATAAACTCCTCTTCTCCGGATTGAGCGTGATTTTGATTCTGCTGCTCGGGGCTTTGACCGTCACGAGCTGGCTTTTAGTCCGCGAAAGGAGAGCGCGCCGGGAGGCGGATCTATCGCGTCTTGAAACACTGGGGAGAGCATTCCGTGAGCAAGGCAAACTAAGTGACGCGGAAAACATGTACCGTCAAGCGGTGTCGATCCGTCGCAATCTTCCTGCAAATGAAGCAAGGCCGATGACCGAATCGCTGTCGTATCTCATCGATATGCTCATGCGGCAGCAAAAGTTCCGGGAAGCCGAGGGAATCTTAAATGATCTTTTGCCTCCCGATGCTCTGGACGGGCCGCAAAGTCTCAGCGCTCTAATCGTCCGAGCTGAGTTTTCGGCTCGGAGAGGCCGATGGACAAATGCCGTGGCTGACATTCGCCGCGTCCTCCAGCGCGATCCCACTGAGCATACCTATTACCACATGTTGGCTCCATTGCTTGTCGCGGCGAAAGATTCAAAGGGATATGTTGCACTCTGCCGTAAGATGGTCTCACGTTTTGCTGGCACAACCGATGCCTATGTCGCCGATCGAATGGCAAAAGACTCTCTGATTCTTCCAGTGTCCGGCCTCGATTTAAGGTCCCTGGCTCAGATGGCTGAAACGGCAGTTACGCGAGGGTCAGGAGCCGCCGACCTCCCAAATTTTCAGTATTGCAAAGCGCTGGCCGAGTACCGGGCTGGCCATTTTGCGGAAGCTTTGGATTGGGCAGAACGGACCGTAAAATACTCTCTCCCCATCGCTGAAGCTGGGTCTTACGCAATTATAGCGATGGCCAAACACCGGCTCAACCAGGCAGACGGCTCACACGCGGCTTTAGCCAAACTTCTTGAGTTGGTGGATAAAAAGTTGCCCAGGCTTGCCGATGGGGATTTGGACGCAGGCTGGCGTGACTGGATTATCATCCACGCTCTATTAACAGAAGCGCAAGAGTTAATCGAGGGCAGCGCGGCGACGAACGGCCAGCCGGCTCAGGGAAATGAATAGGCCAATGATGAACAAGGCAACCGAACTTCTGGGTCATATTCAACCAGGCAATCCCCAGGCCAGCGAGGAATTACTGGCTTTGATTTATGAAGAGCTTCGGAAGCTCGCGGCGTATAAAATGGCGCATGAGGCTCCGGGTCAAACCTTGCAACCGACCGCCCTTGTTCATGAGGCATGGCTGCGTCTGATGCAGACGCGTGATGCGAAATTCGAAAACCGGGCGCACTTTTTCTCCGCTGCGGCCGAGGCAATGCGCCGCATTCTTATTGAACGTGCCCGGCGCAAAAACAGACAACGGCATGGTGCAGGCTCAAAAAGAGTCGATTTCGAGGAGGTCGACCTGGTCGCGCCGGCGCCAGACGAGGAAATGCTCGCGCTGCATGAAGCACTGGACAAACTTTCTTTGCGATTTCCGCGCCAGGGTGAGTTGGTGAAACTTCGCTATTTTGCCGGACTCACCAATGAAGAGGCCGCGGAAATTCTGGGTATTTCGGTCGCCACCGCAAAAAACGATTGGACCTTTGCGCGGACCTGGCTGTTTCAGGAAATCAAAGCTTCCTCTTCTTCCTGATGGTTGGGTAGGCAGTTCAGGCCCGCATTTATAGTTCCGTTTCATTCCCCTGAAATTTTTCTCATTCTCATTAGCCTTTTCTCCTGGAAACGGCGCCTTGGTTAACGATGAACAAAACAGAACCAGCCAGGATATGAAGACGACGATTGGTCCTTCACAACTTTTAGGTCAGCTTAAATGGCGCTACGCGGTCAAGGAGTTCGATCGCTCTCGTAAAATCAGTCCGGAACTGTGGTCGGTTCTCGAAGATGTCCTGGTTCTCACACCTTCCAGCGGGGGCCTGCAGCCATGGGCGTTCGTTGTGGTGGACAATCCAGTCCTTCGGGAAAAACTCGTCGGCGCATCGTATGGCCAGACAAAGGTGAAGGATGCATCCCATCTCGTTGTTTTTACCGCGAAGCAAAACTTCAATGAAATGGATGTCGATGCGCACATAAACAGAGTGGCACAGATTCAGGGGAAAACGGTCGGAGCCCTCGCTCCCCTTCGCTCGATGCTGGTCGGCAGCATCGTTAAAACAATGGATCGGGCAACAATAAACGCGTGGGCAGGACGACAAGCCGCCATCGCTCTTGGAAATCTTCTCACCAGCGCTGCGCTGCTCGGAGTGGACGCCTGCCCGATGGAAGGCTTTGTCCCGGCTGAATACGATGCCATCCTGAATTTAAGTGAAAAGCGATTGGCCTCCATAGCGCTTTGCACCCTTGGCTACCGCGTGGAAACCGATGCATACGCATCTGTTCCAAAAGTTCGATTCAGCAAAGAAACCGTTATTTTTCACGTTTAGTAAAACGATCACGATTTTCAGTCAATCCGTCACAGAACGAATCAAATTATGAACTCTATTAATTCCAAAGCCGGTCTGGATGCCCTGCTCACTGCTAACAACTGTGCCTTGATCCTGATCGATCATCAGCCGTTTCAATTCGCTGGCCTTCGCAGTCACGATACGCAAACCATCCTAAACAATGTGGTCGCATTAGCGAAATCCGCCAGAGCTTTTGGTGTCCCAACACTATTGACGACGGTTCTCGAAAAGCAGGGCGGTTATCTGCCCAAAGTCCTGCAGGACGTATTTCCCGAACAGAAGCCGATCGACCGGACTTTCATCAACACCTGGGAGGATTCGCGCGTTGTTGATTGGGTGAAAAAGACGGGCCGGAAGAAAATTGTCATGGCTGCCCTGTGGACTGAAATATGCCTGGCGATGCCCGCCATTCAGGCATTGGGCGAGGGCTATGAGGTTTACATCGTAACGGACGCTTCCGGCGGCGTGAGCCTCGAAGCCCACGAAGTGGCAATCCAGCGCATGGTTCAAGCTGGCGCTGTCCCCATCACGTTCATGGTTTTTGGATCGGAGATTCAGCGCGACTGGGCTCGAACCGATACCGCGCCCGCGCTGGCACAAATCCTCGTCGAACACGGCGGGGTGGTCGGAACCACGTTTGTTTGGGAACAGCAATTACTCGCTACGGCCGCAAAACACTAACACCAGCAAAGTGAGCAACACAGCGTCAGTTGCTGCGCTAACCGGTCCAGGTGGAATGTGCGCTTACGCCGCATCAAAGTGCGGAGTGCATGGGCTCACACGGGTGGCTGCAATCGAAAATTCCGCTCGGAACATTCGCGCGAACACCCTGGCGCCGGGATGGACCGAAACTCCCATGGTGGTTGCCAATAGCGCACAGAACCCTGGTTTTGCACAACACGCCACCTCGGCTATTCCAGCTAAACGAGGAGGCCAGCCGGGCGAAGTTGCCGCGGCGGCCGTTTGGCTCTGTTCGTCAGCAGCAAGTTACGTCTTTGGTCAAATGATCGTAGTGGACGGTGGCATGACGGTGGGTGGATTCGAATTCAAGGACTGAAGCGCATCTCCCCGAAGTCCGAGTTGCGCTTCGTCGCGGACCATAATTCCGAAGTGCCGCATTCGGTCCGACTCACCTCTTCAACTTTTCTTCCAGGCACCACCTCCCCTGGGCGCTAATTTAAGGATCGGACCTAAACGCCGAACGGACCGCGGGTTTGTGGGCCGAGCACAACCCGCAGCGCGTGCGAATAGCATAACGGCTTGGATAATTCTCACGCGCGCTCTTCTTGCGCAGCCTTTGCGTCCCGCGCGGGACCTGCGACGCGCTCCGGACCGCGCCTCTGTGAGGCGCAGCAAGCTCCGTAAATCGAGGCAGCAACATCAGATTGATAGGACTCACCGGTGGCCGCGTTTCAGCATCTGACGGTTCAGGGGTGAGGTTTGTAAATTCCTATTTGCGGAAATGCGGGGAAGGGGGAAGCGTCGGGATTTAGTGCTTGTAGCGGTTCACCCTACGCCCTCCGCCGAGTATTCGGCGAGATTCCTTGAGTCAGCGCGGGTGAGTCAACTCCTGGGGTTACTAAACCAAAAACGAAAGTTATTTCCTTAGGTGTGCAATTGCAGGGCCGAAGCGACGAAGCGCAAAAGGCTTTCACGCGCGGCACAAGCCTGACTGACGATCCGGCATTACGTGCCTACCTTTTCAAACGTGCGGCCCAAAACATTGAAATCGATTGAATGCGCTAAGCCCGTTCCGCTTATCC
>JAQGOX010000880.1 GCA_028293365.1 Verrucomicrobiales bacterium
CGATTCTTATTGCGAGTGATTGATCGACGATCATGCGCTTTAAGCACGGGTTCAAAAAGCCCGGTTTTCAAATGCGAAACTGACTTGAGAGTAAAGCAGCAAAGCGGGATCAGAAGCAGAATCGAAAAACCGAGGGACAGTTCAGAGGTTGGAGCGTTGATCAGCGTCTCAACGACACCCGAAATTTCGGGCAGCAAATTAGATTGGGGGCTGATGGCTTGGGGAGCCGCCATGGGATAGAAGAACAGTTTTGTGAGGATCCGGCCCGCGTTGGCATTCCACTTTTCAGGTCGATCCAGTGGCGCGGCGTCGTGCAACCCTTTTTGGATCCAGAGAACGCAGTAGGCGAAAACGATGATACAGGCGATGAAACGCAGCCTTGAAAAGACCCGGTCCGAAAGTCCACCCGAGAGAATCGAGGCGGCCATTGATAGATGAGCGCAAACAAGCTGGAACAGAGCGATTGCGAGGGAAGTCATCATTGGATGAGGGAAATGATTCCAAAAGAGAGTCGAGAAAACGGCCACCGTGCAGATCGCGCCGAGGTATGAAGGGATCAACCGATAAAAAATCAAATGTCTTTGGCTGAAAGGGCCAGCCAAAAGGAATTCAATATCGGCCTGGTCGAAAACCAAACCCCGCTGGAACAAGGCGCGCACAAACGAGACGATCAACAGTAGCGAGAGAAAAAATACCAACGGCGTGTTTTTGACGAATTGTCCGACAAAATCAGAATTCCGATAATAATAGAGCACGCCCAGAACAGTTCCTCCGAGCACCCAGGCCAACAATTGGAGGGGGCGTCGCAAACCATCGAGCAGCAGAAGAGAGCGGCGCTTCAACAGGGTGACGGCGAGATATAATAATGCTGGATTCATGGACTTTCGCGCAACGCGGTATTGCGCAGGTCGTCTGTGACGGCCATAAAGACTTCCTCCAGGGGGGCATCGCAATCGAGATTTGCTCCCGCACGAACTTCCGAGAGACTTCCGAAACTAATTCTCTTCCCTTCGTGCATCACGAGAACACGATCGCAAAGCTCTTCCACCAATCCCAACAGGTGAGAGGAGAGCAAAAACGCGGTCCCTTGATCGGCGCGCCGCCGGATTGAGCTTTTAATATTACGGATGCCACGTGGGTCAAGGCCGGTGAGGGGCTCATCGAGAATAATGATTTCGGGGTTTCGGAGAAACGCACAAGCCATGGATAATTTTTGCACCATGCCCCTGGAGAGCGATGAAGCCATCGAATGTCGTTTTGCGGAGAGATCCAGCTCCTCCAGTAAACTATCGTATTGGATTTCGGCGTTTTCGATTCGGTAGGCGAGCGCTGTAAAATGAAGATGTTCGGTGACAGTTAACAAGTCGAACGGTTGCGTATTGTCGGGGATATAAGCCAATATCTGTTTGATGGCGACCGGGTCATGTTCCGGGTTCATTCCCGCCACGCGAATGCAGCCTCCGCTGGGGCGAAGCAAACCGACGATCGCGCGAAGCGTCGTGGTTTTGCCCGCACCATTTGTTCCGACGATGCCGACTATCTCACCAGGATTAACTTCGAAACTCAAAGGGTGCACCGCCGTAAAATCCTCGTAGCGTTTGGTGAATTCGATCAACTCGAGCACCGGTGAAGCGATGGGCTGCATAGTTATATCATTGATGACGATTGTATTCCAAAGCCAGGGGGCAAAAGGCGATTCGAGCCAGGGGGCAGATCAGAATTCCGAAAAGCACAATCCGGGATTCCGGCCAGGGGATTTGTTTCGCGAAATATATTCCGGTTGCCACGGTCAAGGACGTAACCGCAAGCCAAACTAAAATGATCGTCGCAATCGTTGAGAAATTGAGCAGTCTGCCTCGGGAAGCGATTTTGAACCCTATGGTTGCAGCAACCAATTTAAATGTTAATGCGAGCGAAAGGACCGTCGTTATCCATTGTGGTTTGTCTTTGAATAGCCAAAAAAGGGATGCGTTGGGTATCAACAGTGATCCGAGCGTTATGGCGAATGCAGTCGTAACACTCTCGATGCGTCCGCTCAACCAAAGTGGCAGACCTCCGACGAGGCAAGTCCAGGTCAAAGCCGGTGCAGTTAGCATCGCGATGTACAACGCCTCCACTTCGAAACCGGACTGTTTCAGAACGAAATCGGAGTCTGCTGCGCTTAGATTCCAGGAATACAAAATCCCTGCGATTACACCGAGAATGCCGACGGTGAGAAGTATGCGGAGTTTCGAAACCAGCACATCCTCAATTGAAACGGGCATTACCCCTGTGAACAGGGAAGTCTTCAGAGTACCCGTGTTGCAATCTCGTGCAATAAACGTACCGGCGAAGCAGAAGAATAGCGGGAGAAAGAATGTATTCGCGAAGAGAGCCACCGAGAGGAATTGTTGCGGTAGTATGGGGAGGCGGCCACAGATCCCAGGCAGTATCAGGAGCAACGTGATTCCAATCAGGAGTCGACCGTTCGAACGCCATTCGATCCAGTCCAGCGCGTATCGTGGGGATGTTAAAGTTCGCGACTGCGTCGGAGTTCCTCGCTGCCTTGAGACTCTGCCCGCGAAACCGCGATTCCAGATTCCATGTCTTTCCTTCGTTAATGTCACCCAACTGGCTAGCGGAGCTGCTAAAAGTAGTGGCAGCAGCCAAGCCGCGATCTGCCATTGACTGGCATGTTTTCCAGTTTGTGGTTCAAAGGGGCGGGCGATTAAAAATAGAAAACCGAACGCAAGTGCTCCAATCACGACAGCCCTGAGGGCAGGAACGATGCGAAGTCCCCAAACCGAAGCTTGAAATGCGACCACAGCCGTGGTCAGGCAGGTAAGGTGATAACCAATAGGGAATACGATTCCCATCGGGGAGAAAACCAGAAACACCCAACCGAGGTAGATAGCCGAGATTCCGAGAGCGCCGATTAGAGTGAAAACAGCCACCAGATGAGCGGTTGCGATGGGTAGAAGAAAGAGTCGAGTGGGGAATCCAAAGCCTTCCTGACTATTATCAGATTCCGAGCACGCGAAAATTCCCAGGGCGAAGAAAATGGAGATGCCCATCAGAATCGCGGCCATAGAGAAAATTATCGAATCATCTTCTCCGTAATGGGCCGGCTCGACACCGAAAATCAAATTAAGCAATCCAGTGGCGCAGATGAGGAGGCCGAGTGAGATTAAAGACCATCGATTTCGGGCCCAAAAATCAAAAGCGATCGCTGACAAAGGGCTATTCATGAGCGACCCATTTTTCTCCGTGTGGTTCCCGATTGCCTTCGCGGGCATGCGCGACCCGGGCGCTGAAAATCTCATCGAGGGAGAGCGAGCTCTCCTCCTGAATAGTAGCTCCGATTTCCCGGGCTTGATTTCGAATGTCGATGATGTTTCCGCTACAGATGAAGGTCCATTCCGCGCGATCTCCTGCTCCGCACAAACTGGATTTCAGATTGGGAGAGGTTTCAGGGACGGAATCGAAACGAACTTGCAGCCTGTAATGTGATTCTTTTACGGCATCGAGTTTGTCGCAAAGCACCAGTTTCCCGTTTGCGAGCATTCCAACTGAATCCGCAACTCTCTCGATTTCATCCATAAGATGGGAACTAAAGAGAACGGTGCGCCCTTCGTCGGCGATCGACCGGATGATTGCCTCCAAAATTCCTCTTCGTGCCAAAGGGTCGAGTCCGGAACTTGGTTCGTCGAGAATCAGTAATTGTGGACGGTGGGCGAGGGCGGTCAATAATCCCAGTTTGGCGCGAGAGCCGCGCGAGATCGTTTTAATCTTTGCCGAGTTATCCAGATCAAACTCATCACGTAGAAGTTCCGCATAGTCGGGATCCCAGTTTGGAAAGAAAGCGCGCTGGACCTGGATATGTTCCGCAACTGTCATCCAGCCCGGAAGGTTTGATTCTTCGGAGTAAAAACCAATTCGCGACAAAACCTTGACCGGTTCGGCTGCGGGGTCCATTCCGAACACCCGCACGAAGCCAGACTGCGGCTTTAAAAGACCCAGCAGATGTTTAATCAAGGTTGTCTTTCCGGCCCCGTTTTCCCCAACCAGTCCGAACACAGCGCCCTCGGGAATCTGCAGTGAAACATCAGTGAGTCCTTCCTGACGGGCATATCGCCGGGTCAAGTGACTCAGCTCGACAACCGGGGGTTGAACTTGAAGATCGGATTTATTCATGGCCCAAATGTTCGTTTCGTTCCCGGATGATTTTCACGACTTCGTCCAAACCCACATTCAATTGCTTCGCTTCCGCCAGGAGTGCATCGATGCGGTCGTGTAATATTTTCAGGCGTTCCCGGCGGGCGAGCGGTGAGCCAGCATCCGAGATGTAAGTGCCGGCTCCGTGCCGTTTCACGACGACGCCTGCTCGTTCGAGTTCCAGGTAAGCCCGGGCGATTGTGTTTGGGTTCACCAATAAATCCGAGGCGAGCACCCGGATCGCCGGGAGTTCCTCACCCGGTTCCAATTTTCCTGAGGCAACCAAATATTTCACCTGATTCACCACCTGCAGATAAATCGGCACACCGTCATTGGTTGAGATATGTATCCGCACGTTGTAATGGATCAGACAAGCCCCGGCGTGAAACCTCACGCGTGTATTAGAACACTAGTACACTTTCGGCCGATCTGTCAATAGGCTGCCGACAAGGGATTGACAGAATGGCTGGCATTTCCGATCTTCGAGGCACATGAAATCCCTTTGCTGCCGTCTCTTTGTAACGTTCAGTTCCTTGTTAATTGCGGCTTCTACCCTGGCTCAATCCAGCGGGGAGTTTGCGAGCGAAACGATCGATCCTGGCCTGGTCGTTTCGGATGCGAAGAAAACGGTGCAATTTTACACCGAGGCAATCGGTTTTAAGGAAATTAAGGGTTTTTCGGTACCCGCAGACTGGACGAAAGATGTCGGCCTCACCGATGGCAAGACGCTCGACATCCATGTTCTTGTGCTGGGGGATGGAAAGAACGCGACGAAACTGAAGGTAATGGGGTTACCTAGCATCCACATTAAGAAAGGGGACACTCAGTTTGTCACGTCCCATCTCGGGATTCGGTATTTGACGGTTCAGGTGGCAGACATGAACGCGGCGCTGGCTCGTTTGAAGACCGCTGGGGTCAAGCCTGAGACAAAAGATGGTGCGATTGCTCTTCCCGAGGGGTTTCCAACAGGGGTTTATCTTACTCTCGTGCGCGATCCGGATGGGAATTTGATCGAACTGGTCGGGCCGAAGAAATAATTGTTTCTACACGAACAACTTTATCTTTTCCACTGCAACGGCGCGGGCCAAGTCGGCTTGGGCCGCGTCGCAAGTGATAAAAAATTCCGCAGGGATGCGGGTAGCAATAGCCACATGTACAAAATCCCAGGTTCCAGAGACACATTCTTGACAGTGGCGCGCACTGAGTTCATCGCCCCAATCTAATAAATCGCGTAAGGAGTGAGGTCCTAATTTCAGGCGTTGCGAACTTTCGGAAGCTCGATAAGCATGCCAGGCTACGGCGGCATATGTCCCAGAAAGACGTCTGAGATTGTGACGAAGCTCGGCCCGGAGTATCGGATTCCAATAAAACTCTGGGGATCGTTCCCGGCACCGTGAGGTGACGGCAGTTGCGAATTTATCGGCTGGATTGAACCAGGCAATTAAAGCCGAAGTATCAGCATAAATTCTCACCGTCGTCGTCGTGCGCGTTCTTGCAATACGGGATT
>JAQGOX010000922.1 GCA_028293365.1 Verrucomicrobiales bacterium
CGTCAAGGCGCAAGCGATCATTGACGCTCGTCCATTCAAAACTCCGGAAGACATTAAGAATGTTCGCGGAATCAAAGATGGCGAGTACGCCAAAATCCGCGATCTGATTACGGTTAAATAGGACTCGCGGAGGGGAGCGAAGCTGGGGTAACTCTAGCTTTTGCTCTATCCTCCGGGCCAGAGTATTTGTTTCACCGGTCTGACCGTCAAAGTCACCGGGCAGTTTTTACCCCCTTGTAAGACCAGGGAATCAGGAGCAGAGTGCGAACATGATTATCTCTGGGAGATATCAGTTGGCGCGAGTTTCAGCGGAGTGCAGGGGCGCCGAGTGTGGACCACGCATCCTGAATGTGTTGTTTTCACGCCACCGGGAACAGAAGGAATTAGGGAAAATCCCACGATTGGAAGCGCTCAGATTTGGGCCCATGCCTCCGCCGGATTTGCCGGGGAAGGTTCAACCTCAAGACGCATTTACCCTAATCGAGCTTCTCGTGGTCATTGCAATTATCGCGATCCTGGCGGGAATGCTTCTACCTTCACTGGCTAAAACAAAGGAGAAGGGCCGCCAAACCGCTTGCCTTTCGAACATGAGGCAGATCGGCTTGGGCACGATGATGTATGCTCAGGACCAACAGGACTACTTGCCTTATGGATATTCCTATACCTGGCCGGGCCAGAAGGAACTGTATTGGTGGCAGGATCTATGTCGTCCGTACATCCATGTGGAGGCTGTGTATAGTTGCCCCAGTGCCTGGCCTCACGGAATAATGACCGATCTACGTCCGCCGGGATTGCCAAAACCCTTGGTAAAAGATTATCTCTGCAATGCGCAAGGGGGCGCGTATGCGGCCAGCGGAAAGCCAGAGTGGGTGAGTGCTAATGGACCCTTTATTAACAATTGGCAAAATCCCAGCCGGAGATTGGCCGATATCCAGGACCCACCGGGAACCATCGCAATTTGTGACGGTAACACCAATGTCTTCGAGATTTGGCGCCTCGAGCAGGTGGACGCGTGGTTCAACGCAGGATTTGGGCCGGCCTACCTGGGTGATGGCCCCGATAAAAAATTCGCAACGCAGGGCCATGTCGCCAAGCGCCACAACAATGGGTTCAATGCCTCCTTTTGTGATGGCCATGCGCAGGCGATCAAGAAATCGACCCTTGGAATGTGGACCAGCCGGGCCAATGACTGACTTCGGGGCGAACCTACCGCCCGCCCTCGCGATAGTGTTTCATACGATCCTTTTCTTTAAGAATCCGGAGCAACGCCCGAACGACGGAATATCCGGGAGGCAGAGGCGTCATGGGAAAAATAAAATCCCCACCCAAAAACGACCTATTTATCCCGGTTCAATAGATAATCCCCAAGCGCGGTGAGAGCGGAAGCGGCCGCGCCAAATGGCTTCAGTGCATCAAATGCTTTTTTCGTAAGGTCTTTGGCGATTTTTCTGGATCGATCCAACCCAACTATCGACGGATAAGTCGCTTTTTGTGCGGTGACATCTTTCCCCGCAGTTTTTCCAAGTTGTTCAGTTGTCTGAGTAATATCCAAAATGTCATCGATCACTTGGAATGCCAGTCCGACGTTGTAGCCGAAATCAGTGAGCGCCTGAAGCTGGAGTGGGGTGCAGTTGGCACTCATTCCCCCTAGTCGAGCCGAACAACAAAGCAAAGCCGAAGTTTTGCGCTCATGAATGTATCTAAGTTGTTGTACCGACGTCTTTTTCCCTTCGCCTTCCAAATCAGCCACCTGCCCTGCAATCAGTTGCAAGGAACCGGAGGCCTTAGTCAATTCGAGGACCAGCGCACGATGATCGTAGTGGGGCCAGCCTTTTGCCTGAGCCAGGATTTCAAAAGCCTGAGTCAATAACGCATCGCCAGCCAGAACCGCAATTCCCTCGCCATACACCTTATGATTAGTGGGTTTGCCGCGGCGAAAATCGTCATCATCCATTGCTGGGAGATCGTCATGGATCAGCGAATAGGTATGAATGCATTCGACTGCGCAAGCGAGGGGCATCGCTGCCTCCCGCTTTCCTCCGCATGCTTCGGCGGCTGCGAGGCATAAGACCGGCCGCAAGCGCTTTCCCCCGGCGAAAAGCGAATAACGCATCGCTGTATGAATTGTGGACGGTTTCGTGGAGGCCCGAGGCAGAAAACGGTTCAGTGCCGCGTTAACCTCCTCGGTTGAACGCGCCAAATAGACGCCGATATCAAATTTATTTTTAGTTGATTTCAAAAAAACTTTAGGTGCCGGCACGGTCGTTTTGTAAGATAACAGGCACGAATCGGCAAGCGGGAAGCATTTTTTGCATCAATGGGACAAAGTTCCAGATATGATATAGTGGTTCCCCTGAAAAAACTTTTTGATTATTCTCAAATCGGTAGCACGTTTTGTGCTCGATGCGCAATGAATCTACTGACAATACGATGTCCAATAATTTTAAAAAAATGGTTGTCGCACTCCTGCTTCTGGGTGCGGTGGTTTGGCTTTGCATGCCGCAGTCTTCGGCCCCTGTCGAAGAAATAAGCCGCGCGCGGCTGGATCGAATGATTGCCGAGAAAACGATCGTTCGAGCCAAAATTACCCCGAAACAGGCCTATTCGAATATTTACACCATCGCGGGATCCTACCGACCCGGCAAAGACCGCGGACTGGTGGATTTCACCATTACCACCCTGTTTTCGGAGTCACAGATCAACGCGCTGCTCCAAACAACACCAGCGGCCATCGAAATCCCCCAGGTCAGCGCCCGGATGCGAGTATGGGACATTGTGCCAACCTTACTGATTGGCTTTTTGGTGGTTGGCCTTGCCCTTTACCAAACGCGCATAGGAAGAGCGAAAGCGACTCATAAGTTGCGGGGGCGACCAACAATTCGTTTCAACGATGTTGCCGGAGTGGAAGAGGCAAAGGCTGAAGTGCAGGAGGTTATCGATTTCCTCCGGGATCCGGCAAAATATCACAAGCTTGGCGGGAACCTTCCCAAAGGCATCCTGCTGATCGGTCCTCCAGGGACCGGCAAGACAATGCTGGCCCGCGCTATCGCAGGAGAAGCCAACGCAAACTTTTTCAGCGCGAGTGGCAGTGACTTTAACGAGATTTACGTCGGCGTCGGAGCCAAACGCATTCGTGAACTGTTCGCGCAGGCACGCAAGGCCAAGCCTTCCATTATCTTTATCGACGAAATTGACTGCCTTGGAAAAAGCCGTAAACAGGATCAGAATGGTGAATTGCAGCAAACCAACAATGCACTTCTCACGGAAATGGACGGATTTGACAGCTCGGAAGGCGTAATCGTGGTCGCTGCAACCAACCGCCCCGAAGACCTGGATGAGGCATTGATGCGTCCCGGACGTTTTGACCGAAAGGTCCATGTTCCCCTGCCCGATCAAAAGGGTCGCCGTGCGATTTTGCAAACTCACAGCAAAAAAGCTCCAATCACTGCTCCCGAACATGCTCTTAATATTTTAGCGCAAACAACCCCCGGTATGTCGGGCGCTGATTTGGCGAATGTGATCAATGAAGCGGCCATTCTGTGCGCGCAAAAGGGCAAGTCGGAAATCGGCTTGTCCGATCTCGAAGAAGCCCGGGATAAGGTGCGCTGGGGCAAGGAACGCAAGTCGATGTGCCTGAATTCTGATGAACGCCGAGTGATTGCCTACCATGAGGCGGGACATGCCATCGTGGGACTGGAACAACCGCTTCTGCCAGGCCTGCATAAGGTCACTATTATTCCCCGGGGAAATTCATTGGGTTCCACATTGAGCATGCCCAAAGAAGATCAGAATATTCACAGCAGGACGTTTCTGCTGCAGCAATTGCGGGTGCTGATGGGAGGACGAGCAGCCGAGGCATTGTTTATCGGGGACATCACGAATGGGGCGAACGGCGATCTGGATGCGGCAAAGAATATCGCCCGAAAAATGATTCATGATTGGGGCATGGGAAAAAGGCTTTTTTACGAGCCTGAAAAATCCGATGCCGAGATGGAAATCAATACACTCCTGGCAACAGCCTATCAGGAAGCAGAACAAATCATGCTGATGCGCCGCGATAATACGGAAAAGCTTGCCGAAGCTTTGCTCGTCGAGGAGACCCTGACCCGTGAGCAGGTCCTGGAACTCCTTGAAGATGAACGCGATGCTGAACCGATCGTGCCCAATCGGATAGCGAAGAGAGCAGCCCTCTCGGCTATTTAGAATCTCAAACAAAAAGGCGGTTTTCACCATACAGAAAACCGCCTTTCGCATTGAGCGCCCCCCTCCAGGCGCGCTGGGATTTTTTGTATCATGCGGGCTCAAAATCTGAATCAGGGGGAACCCTGAAATCCACGACGGTGATCCGAGCAATATACAGGTCAGGCCGGAACAACGATTGAAGTGGCTTCAATTTCGGCGAATTCAAGCCAGGCTCTGACGCCAGAAAATTTTCCGGAATCTGTGTTTGGCAATATAAAGAAACGTGTCGATTTGCTCGCCATTGCCGCCGCCTGCAAGCTCTCGCAATCAGGAGTCGGACAACCGAAGCAGATAGACACGGCTCGCGCTCTGCTCGCAAACGCCAGTTTTTTCAGTCTGGAGGGATATCCGGTTCTGCAACCCACATTTGGAACCGCTACTCATTTTACATTCAAAAGCCCGGAGCCATCACCGTGGCCGCAGAATAATACCGGATCTGGGCAACTCCATAAGTGCGGGACCGGTTGGAGAAGTTGCCCGACCATTATCCTTTTACATGGATGGAACGCGGAGCTTTGTTACCGCTATCTCTTTCCGCATATCGCCAAAAAAGCCCTAAAACGTGGATTCAACACGCTATTCTTCGAACTACCGCTCCATTCCCAACGACGGCCCAGAGGTGATGGCGCGGTAAAAGATTGGATTTCAGACAACCTGCTGGCGATGTTGGGAGCTACGCGCCAGACATTGCTTGAGATCGAAGGGTTGACTCAGTGGTTAAAAAGCCAGGGTTCGCCAGCCGTCCACACCTGGGGTCTCTCGTTAGGAGCGTGGCTCGCCGGCCTGCATCTGTGCCATAGCGTTTCCGGAAACGGGGCGGTATTGGCAACTCCGGTGGCTCGCATGGATCTGGTGGTGAACACCCTTTCGTTCTGCGCGCCGGTCCGAAGCGCGCTAAACAATCAGGAATTTGATTTTTCGAAGCTCAATCTTGCAATGCACCGGCCCCGAATCGTCCCCCAGAACATTCTACTGGTGGAATCTATTTTCGATCAGTTCGCCCCGCCTGAAACTGTTGAGGACCTTCATCGCGCCTGGTCGGGAAGTGAGTTGTGGCGCGTTCCTCACGGGCATATCAGTCTGATTTTTTCACTCTCAACCATCGAAAAGACACTTCACTGGCTTGAGGATCGAGGGAAAAATCGGCGCTAATCTTTTCGTTCGCGAACCTGCAAACCAACCGGCAACGTATCACCAAATGCCTTCGCCTGATCCGATCCTTCCATTTGCACTACCTCCGAAAGTAATTTCAACCAGGGCAAAGAACGTTCCCGGGACCTGATTGCCTCGATACACTGTTGACGCAACGAATCTGAAACATCTCGCGCCCGATCTCCCGTGAGGCGGGCGAGTTGCACAACAGCGAATGCACCTCCCTCAACCAGAGATAGGTCAAGGTGCAAAAGCTGATGAATCCAATGCTCGACCTTACCGACCGAGACAGTCTTATGAACACTCCCGTAAAGAGGAACCCGCGCCCCGACGCGACCAAGGCTCCACGCCCAGGGGCCGCGAAGGTTTTCCGGATTCT
>JAQGOX010000929.1 GCA_028293365.1 Verrucomicrobiales bacterium
TGCCCAGTTCGTGCGCCACCGATGGATGCGTCAGCGCCAACCGGAGCAGGGCAGGATCGCGGAATTTGTATCCAAGACGGGTTTGAAATTTTGCAAGGTCAGCCACAGTACCCATTATGCGGTTGAACGTTCCGATTCTTCAGGCGCCGCGCTTTGGTTTGATTCGTCGATTGCAGCTACCGGCGGTTGCTCCGACTCCGTGACCGGAGCTTCTCCTGGAGAGGCGGAAACAGACGTCGGAGGTTCGGTCGAAGGCATCGGATCAAGGCCATGTTCCAGCAGGTGGGCGACATCTCGTTGCACCTCCTCGAGTTGATCCAGTTGGAGGTTCGGGTCGGCGATGTTAAACAGGTCGCCGGTTTTGGGGTACTCGTAGATAAATACGCGATGGCCCTCTTCGGAGAACTGAGCTTTGACTTTAAGGATGCGTTTCCGCTCGAGCATGACGGCCAGAATGTAACGGGCCGCTGCATGTTCTGGTTCGTTGCGTTCAACAAGTTTTCGTAAAAGTGTTTCCGCGGTATCCTTTTGAATGGCGTCGGGGGGTGCCGCCGGCGGGACCAGATAAACGCTCTGCCAGTGCGAAATAAACCCTTTCCGGTCGGTTGCACCCTGGCTGTACTGAGATTTCCAGCACGCTTCGCAGACGTCGAGGCGGTCGTAGCCGTGGCGTTGATCGAAAAGCAGCGTATGAAACGGCTCTTTATCGGCAAATGTCTTCGCGCATGCCTGGCAGGCGTGCGCTCGCGATTGAATGTTCCATTCTATCATCAGTTGAACCTGTATTTCTTTGGAGAAAGTATGAACATCTCGGCGCGGCTGCAATCCCATTCCGAGCAGGTTTTTGGATTCGGATTCGATCCAGATGGGCATTTGGGTTGTACGGGCAAAGAAATGGAGCGATAGGGTGAAGGATTACCGAATTCAGAGAACGCGGCGTCTCGGATGACGAAACTATCTTTCCTCCGAGTGCGTGATCAGCGTATCCTCTCCCAATGAAATGCACCCCGATCCTTTTCGTTATGGTATTGATTGGAGCGGCAGCTATGAGCTCAAGCGCTTTTTCCGCCGAAGTTGGACTGCATCTTACTTTGCGGGCGCGTTCTGTTTCCAGGGATGGAAAGTCTTCGGTTACTCAAAAGCAAACCGTCTGGGAACCTCGCGAGACTGCGTTGATCATTTGCGATATGTGGGACGATCATTGGTGCAAGTCAGCGGCGCGGCGTGTCGCCGAGATGGCTGGCCCGCTCAATGAAGTTGTGAAACAAGCCCGAGCCCGCGGCGTGTTTATCATTCATGCGCCGAGTAGCGTTACCGATTTTTACAAAGACACACCACAACGGAAGCGCGCGCAAAATGCTCCATTCGCAAGGGCTCCAAAACCACTCGCAACGGTGCAGCGATGGGGAACCGCCTGGTGCTGGACGGATAGTAAACACGAGGGAGTTTTACCGATCGACGATTCGGATATGGGCTGCTCCTGCACGGGTGCGAGGTGCGAGATCCGGGAAGCCTGGAAGCGTCAGATTTCCACGATCGAACTCGCCAGCGATGACGCACTCACTGATGACGGCCAGGAAACGTGGAATCTTCTCACAGAGCGAGAGATTAAAAATGTGATTTTGTGCGGCGTGCATTTGAATATGTGCGTGCTTGGCAGGCCTTTCGCAATCCGGCAGCAGGTGAACCTCGGCAAGAACGTCGCCTTGATGCGCGACTTCACCGATACCATGTATAACCCCGAACGTCCGCCTGGTGTCGATCACTTCTCTGGAACGGACCTGGTCATCGAGCATGTCGAGAAATATTGGTGCCCATCTTTCACCAGTTCCGACCTGACTGGCCGGCCGCCCTTCCGTTTCCGGGAAGATCAACGTCAGACTGCAGGTTTACTCAATTAATTGATGAATGCCAGTTCATTTGTTTCCAACAAGACTTGAGCAAATTTCTCCCAGGGATCCATTGAACGACCGATGATTTCGCCGGCAAAGTCGTGCAGGGCGCTCCATTCGGCCGGTTGATCGGCGGTTGCGGGGTGCATTTGGATTGTGGGTGCCCAGGCGAAACTGTCGCCTTGAGGATTTGATCGTGGCTCCACGATGAAGTCGATGGTATCATCCTGCTGGACCGCGAGCCTGGGCAATGCGGTTTCGACCTTGTTTTTGAAAACAACCCAACTCGCTACCTGACCAAAACGATTGGAGACTATTCGTGCTTGAATGCCATCGCCCACATTGGATGGATGCGCCACGACGCCCTTGATTGAAATGAAACCTCCACGCGGTGCCGTCCAGCGGCGGATGACTGCGTATTGGTTTGCAGCGTGGCCTCCGTCGGCAGTGAGTGCAGCTCCGGGAAGTTTATTATCTCCAGGTTTGGGATCGGGAAACCAGATTTTGCCGGTAAATACCGCCATCGGGATGAAACGCTTCACCTTTTTTGTGAAGGGATCGAATTCACCATAGCCATAGCGCCAGGCACTCACCGTGGAGCTGGATCGTAGATTCTCCGACTGAGACTCGAGGAATTTGGAAGCGAGCTCGACTTCGACCGGCTTGGGAGCGCGTTGATAGATGATGTAATAAAGGAGTGCGATCTTTTGTTGCAGTCCGGTAGCGGAACGAAAGTCGGGCCGTTTGACGAGATCCCGGGCTTGTTCGACGACGAGAGGCGAATTCATCATGAACAGGGCCTGCTGCGGTAGTGTGGTGGTTTCCCGGTGGCCGGTCGTCAGGTCAGGGCTCGCGAAATCGAACGCGATAAACATTCCGGGCAAATTGCTGCGATCGATATAACCGTACACGGAGCGCCGAACTGGATACGGTTCCGCATCGAGACGCACCGGCGGTCCACCCATGACCGTGTCAAGTTTGCCGCCAATCGTCAAAATAGTATCGCGCATCGACTCGAAATCGAGGCGTCGTCGGTTCATCCGCCAGAGCCAACGGTTTTCGGGGTCGGCCTGAGCGTATTGAGTTCCGTCGCTGGATTGTTGATACACACTCGAGAGCATGATCTCGCGATGGAGTTTTTTAATGGACCACCCGTTGTTCACAAACTGAGATGCCAAATAATCCAGCAACTCTGGATGGGTGGGAGGATCTGAGCGGGTTCCGAAATCGTCCGGGTTTCGAACCAGGCCTTCTCCGAAATGGTGGAGCCAGATGCGATTGACGAGCACTCGCGGAGTCAATGGATTATCAGGTGAGGCGATGGCTCTTGCAAGTTGCAGGCGGCCGCTGCCTTCGTTAAAAACCTGCCGATTTTCTCCGGACAGTACCTTGAGGAATCGGCGCGGCGCGACGGGGCCTTTGCTCCCGGGATTGCCTTTGATGAAAACATAGGAATCTTTCGGCTTCGGAGAATCGGTTAGAAAATGGGCGTGAGCCGGAGAACCAGGATGTTCCTGTTTGAGGTCGTCGAATGCTTTCTCCAGCGTGCCGAGATTGTTTCTTGCCTTATTGTCGCGTCGAATCAGGTTGTTGATCCGCGCTTCGTCGAGTGAGGTGGGGGAACCTTTGGCGAAAAGAAACTGCCGAATTTCCTCATTGGCTGGTTCCGCAAAACCATCTGGTTCCTCTTTTTTCAAAGCCTGGGCTGTGGCAAGGGTCGTATCCCATCGTTTTTCGATGTTCGAGAAGAGGGTGGAATAACGGCTCGCGACCTGCGCCATCGAGGCGGGAGGGATTACGAAAAATTTCGCGACCTCGGGATTGCATTTATCGCTGGACGGCGGCGCGGCTTTGTAGCGTTCGGAAATTTCGCGGGCTTTGGTGGCGAAGTCCGGACCGTCCACGGATGCAAATTCGAACCAGGGAACGAAGATCGGGTCATGTTTTCGCTCGGCGACTTTTAGCGTCCTTTCCCAGGGAACTCCTGCTGGAGGGGACAATCCCTTTTTCTGCAAAAAAGGTCCCAAAGGTTTATCGGCGGGGCCGTGCTTGTATTCGTGGATTGCGAGCATGTAATCGCCTGCCTTCCCGAAGAGTTCCTCCTTCAACTTCAAAGCAAGGCTCGCGCGATAATCATCCAGCGCCTTTTGTTTCACCCCAAGCTGCCGCTCGAAATCGGCGTACATCGCTGCGTTTGTCGGTATGCTGACGATCGGGCCTTCCTTGGGTTCGATGCTGCTCGCGAAGATTCCGTGCAGCGAATAATAGTCTTCTGTAGGAATCGGATCGAATTTGTGGTCGTGACAGCGGGCGCAAGTGAGGGTGAGGGCCATGGTTCCCTTGCCGATAATATCGATGCGGTCGTCAATGATATCGTTGATCTGATTGCCGAAGCGATTGCCGAGCGTGAGGAAGCCGAGGGCGGCCAGCTTATTTGTTTCCAGGTCAGGAAGTCTGTCACCCGCGATCTGCTGAATAAGGAACTGATCATAGGGCAGGTCGTCATTGAACGCCTTGATGACATAATCGCGATAGGTGTAGGCGAAATTATAACGGTTGTTGCGATTGCCATCACTTGTGCCGCGAGTGTCGGAATAATGAGCGAGATCGAGCCAGTAACGGCCCCACCGTTCTCCGTAGCGCGGCGAATTAAGGAGCCGATCGACGACGGTGGAAAATGCATTGGTGCTGGAATCGCCCAGGAAATCAACCAACTCCTGCGGCGTGGGCGGAAGGCCGGTAAGATCGAAGCTGGCCCGCCGAAGCAGCGTCACTTTGTCCGCTTCCGGTGACGGTTTCATTTTCTTCCCGGCGAGCTTTTCGAGAATGAACTGATCGACTGGTGAGCGCGCCCAGTTATCAGGATCTTTAAGTCGAGGGATGGCCGGTGCCTTGATTGGCTGGAAAGCCCAATGTTTGCGAGCCTGATTGAAATCGACCTTATAGGTATGGGCCAACGCTCCCACGCGCGGATCTGGAGCGCCCATTTTGACCCAGGTTTCCAGATCTTTGATTTGGTCGGTTGCGAGCGGTTTATCGCCCGGAGGCATTTGCAAGTCCTTGTCGGTATAGCGAACCGCCCTGATGAGCAAACTTTGTTCGGGATTTCCGGCGACAATCGCCGGACCGGTATCACCTCCTTTCAGGAGTCCTTCCCGAGTGTCCAGCAGTAAACCACCTTTTAACTTCTCTGAAGTCGCACTGTGGCATTTGTAGCAATTGTCGCTGAGTATTGGCCGGATTTTCTCTTCGAAAAAATCGCTGGATTGGGCGGCTGCCTGGGAGACTGGCTTTAAAGGTGGTCGTTTTCCGATCTTCGAAGCAACGATTCCGACCACTGCTATCACGGCTGCGAGCGCGACAATCCACGAAACTTTTGAACGAGTAATCATAGGCCGTGTCTTAAGCGATCACGGCTTTCACAACTTCGCCGAAGACATCAGTCAGCCGGAAATCGCGGCCATTGTAACGATAGGTCAGCTTCGTGTGGTCGAAGCCGAGCAGTCGCAGCACGGTGGCGTGAAGATCGTGAATGTGGACTTTATTTTCGATCGCGCGCGCGCCGAATTCATCGGTAGCTCCATAGGTAACCCCGCCTTTAACTCCGCCGCCCGCCAACCAGATACTGAATGCTTTCTGATTGTGATTGCGTCCGGGGCTCTCGCCTTTATTGGTGTTGTCGGCGGTGGGCGTTCGGCCAAATTCGCCACCCCAGATAACCAATGTTTCATCGAGCATTCCTTTGGATTTCAAATCGGTGAGCAGGGCGGCCACCGGTTTGTCAATTTCGGCCGCTCGACTGCGCAGGCCATTCTCCAAATCGCGATGATGATCCCATCCGCCATGCCAAACCTGAACAAAGCGCACTCCCTTTTCAAGCAGGCGGCGCGCGATCAGCATTTGCCGGCCCTGCTGCGTATCGCTTCCGTACAGCGTGCGAATATCCTGGGGTTCCTGGGTGATGTCGAACGCATCAGTGGCTTCGATCTGCATTTTGTAAGCGAGTTCGTAAGCCTGCAGCCGGGCCTCCAATTGGGCGTCATTCTTGAGGTTCTGGCTGTGGACTTCGTTGAGCTGCTGTAAGAGATCGAGTTGCTGCCGCTGCTCGGGAAGTGATTGATAGTTGTTTTTGATGTTCTCGATTAACTTGTCGATCGTTTTATACTGCGTATTGATTGGGGTTCCCTGAAAAGCGCCCGGCAGAAAAGCTGAACGAATGTTCGAAGGTTCAATTCGCCCGGGGGAAAGTGCAATGAAACCGGGAAGATTCTGGTTTTCGCTTCCCAATCCATAAGTAACCCACGATCCCATGCTCGGTTTGATCAAGCGGGTCGAACCGGTGTTCATCATTAAACTGGCGGCGCCATGGTCTGGAATGTCCGTATGCATGGAGCGAATGATCGCCAATTCGTCAGCGTGCTGGCTCAGCAACGGAAAAACTTCGCTTATTTCCGCGCCACATTGCCCCGATTTTTTAAACGCGAATGGTGAGGCGAACGCAACTGAGTTACTCTCCTCCGGAAAGGTCTTCTCGTCGTATTTAGCAAGGGCTGGTTTGGGGTCGAACGTGTCCAGATGTGAGGGCGCGCCTGAGGCGAATATGTGCAAAACCCGCTTTGCCTTTACCGGAAATTGCGGCGATCTGATCGCGAGCGGGGACGAGAAACCTTCCGCGCCGGTTTCTATTGATTCAAGAATTCCCATTCCAATCAGTCCGGCCAGGCTCATTCCGCCAAAACCCATTCCGAGCCTGTGCAGGAATTCACGCCGGGTAAAGAGTAGATCCTGGGGGCGCTTTTGTAATTCCTGGCAGGTTTCGAGCATAAGAACTGGGCTTCAATTTGTAGCTTACACTTTTTCGTCCGATTTGCCACTGCGATGGAGCAGGTTTATTGCCAAAGGTGGAGCTGGAATCGTAAGTGCCCACTCCCAGGTTACGGCCAATCAACCTGAGCCAACAAACTGCGATCATTTTTGCTGAGGTGCGTTGGCTGGTTTCTGCGGTTCGCAGATGACCGCTCCGTGCCGAATTATGGTTGGTGTTGCTATTCAGAAGGAAACCCGTCGAAACGCATGCCCTGTCAATTACCTCTCAAAGTCCCGGACGCTTGGGGGGAATTTTGTAATCTCGATGCCAATACAGCCGCCAAAGCCTTTCGAGTTTTACTTGCTCGGCATGACCATCGTAAAACGCCATATTGATCGCACCGGGAAGCTTCTGGTTCGGAAGAGCATTGGTAGCAGGATTGGATGGGCGTGATCCATGCCGGGGAATAGTAAACCAGGACATACCGAACGGCTGCGGCCAGCCTCCAGTTTGCAAATTAGATGCTGGGACGTCCGTTGCTCGGGGGCCGTTCCAATAAGCGCCGCCCCACCATAAACCGTTTACTCCGTCAGCAAATGCCGGTGTCTGCGATGGATACTGAATGTCTCCTTCTGCTCGAAATCGTTCCGGATAGCCGGGCGTGTTTACATCCGGGGACCAGTACCACCAGCCTGATCCCAGCCAACTGTTTTGCGCGTAGCTGCCAGCGCGGTGCGGAGGCCTCCCGGAATTATCTATGGCCCCGAACCACCATGGCCCCCAATAACCATCGGTCACCCAGGCAGCCTTGGTGGCGCCGGGATACCACTGAGCAGGATATCCAATTTGCGATCTGGGTCGATTGTTGGTGAGACGTTCTGGTGCACTGGGACAGATCCAACCCAAATTGGTCATTCCCCAGTCTTTGGCCATCCATTGCCCTTGAGCGGTCTGGGCATACAGTTCGGGAGCCCATCCATTCTGTTGATAACCGTAACCAAATCGACCCTGGTCCGTATCGATAACCATTTTATAGCGCATCGTGATTTGGCGGAGGTTATTGAGACATCGAATACTATTTGCCTTCTCCTTTGCGCTGGATAAAGCCGGCAACAGCAGGC
>JAQGOX010000161.1 GCA_028293365.1 Verrucomicrobiales bacterium
GCATCCGCTTTGATGCGAAGGTTGATATCCTTGGTCACCAGGATTGTCGGAATCGCTTTATCCGCATTGAAAATGGTCCAGGCTGTCTTGACGATTCGGCTGTCCACGGAGTTGCTGCCGAGATCGACATTGGCAGCCGCTTTGCCGTCATAAAATACGATGCGAAGACATCCGCCGTTCGAAAGTTTGACTCCTTCGCTCAGGCGGCCTTGCGAGCGCAACGCATCGAGCGTGCGTGAGACACTGCGTGCGTTCTGGCCCAGTTCACTTCCTTCCCGTTTGAAGCGATCGATTTCCTCGATCACTTCAATTGGAATGAGGACATTGTTTTCCTGAAAATTAAGAATCGAATTTGGGTCGTGAAGGAGAACGTTGGTGTCGAGGATATAATTTTTCACGCTGAGAATTTGACCTTGCGCATGCGCCCATACCATTCGATCAGGGACGTATGCCGGGCCGGTATCTTGTAATGGCCCGAATAAAGAAAATTGCCGAGCATACCAAACAAATTGAAATCCAGAAAAAGCGGGTTGTGCCCCAGTAAAAAAGGCTTGTTGAACAGCATCTCTTCGCACGGCAGCAATAGGTCGTCAAACTGGGCGAGCAATTCATTCTGCTGCTTGCGCCATTGCTCGATGCATCCGCGTCCGAACTTGCGCTCCTTGTGCCGCACAAACCCTAATCGATCGGAGACCGGGACCATTTCTTCGCAGTATATGTCGTTCAGTTTAAATCCAACCCCTTCGATGTCATTTTCGAAGTAGCGCCAAATCAGTGACTGAACTCCTTCCCATTCAGCGGGAAAAAGTCCCAGCCCCAGCTTGGAATCGAGATACTTGGAAATCACCTGAGAATTATCGCCGGTTTCGAAAACCACCGATTTGCCGTCCTTGAGCAGTGGGACCTGATAAAAGCGTTGACGGCTCAGCTTCCAAACGAGCGACCTGTCACCGTTGGGGATGTTGATGATTTTGAATTTCGCCCGGGAATATTCGAGAATGCGGCGCTGCACTATGCAGTAGGGACTCCAGGGAACCTGAATCAATTCGATCATATCAAATCTGCACACCTGTGTTTGGCTGGTATAACCACGCTGGTTTGATGAATCTTTTGCAGGCGAGATGAAACAAAGGGATTAAGCGCGAGCCGGTATTCAGAAGAAATTCCGTAAGGTGGCCTGGTGCATTCCATTGGAATGCCGAATTTAGGCGCGCTCGCGGGTATGCGAGTATTTTCCATTTCGACGCTGGCGATTTGCCTGCAATTCCGCGGAGTAGCCATCCCGGCCATTCGTGTCGCTCATATAGATTCCCATGAGTTGCGACGCACTGGCCGCCCGCTTCTTGGAACTAAAGAAGCCTGCTAATTGTCGGCCCAGGCTGCGAACAAGTTTCATCGGCTCTATCTTGACGCAAAAAGTGATTATAAAACAAGGCTTTTTCCATCAGGGTGAGCCGGTTTGATGGAGCGCGCATTTCAGTCCGCGAGAACGTCCGACGGAGAGAGCATCTTAAAACCGCGAGCACGCGAGTCTTCTTTGACGTATCTGCAAAATAAATTGCCTGTCCTGATACGCAGTTTCTGGCAATATGGAAGAATCTCCGGATGAGAGGTCACTTTGCTCTTGTCTCGGACGTCGCGTTCGCCAGTCCATTGCCAGAGTTGCCAATTCCTGACTCCGGGTGAAAAACTATCGTCAAATCGTGAACCACTCCGGCTGGAAGGTAATCTTTTGATTTTTGACGATCGCTTCGTTGCTCTTGATTGCAACGACTGCCGCGCTATAGCCCTCCGCGTAACCGCATCCCGGCGCTTTCTGCTCGTTTATATTATCGACGAACTGTTGCAGGGAATATTTGTGAGGCGCATCGGTATCGGCCGCGCCCTCGGCGGGCTTTTTCCCTTGCGCCAGGAGTTTGGTCGCGTTTGCCACGAGCATGATGCCCGTTTCCGAAAAGAACTCTTCCTTGCGCGCATACACTTCCCAGCCAAGCAGCGGAGAATCGACTTCTTTGAACATCCACGCCTTATTCTCGCGAATCATCATCGCGGCGTCGGTGCCGTAAAACACGTCGTAGGTGCTGTCGAATGAATTGCCAATCGTGCAGTCGTAAACCGAGCGCAATCCGTCAGGATATTCGAGAACAGCCTGGATAGTATCCGGAATCTGCCGGCCATCAGTCCACCAGAGCAGACTTCCGAAACCGGTCACGCTCACTGGCATCTTGCCGAAAAACCAATTCACCACGTCGAGTTGATGGATGCCGATCTCGCCGATAAGCCCGGTCGAAATCTCTTTGTTAAGCCGCCAGTTCAACGCTTCTTCCCGCTCGGGATTCGGTGACGCGCGCCGCCAGCTTTGCTTTTTGTGCCATTGACCTCGTGCCAGCACATTTCTGCCCATCGCGCCGGCGCGCGCGAAGTTCAGCACATGATGGTGTTGCGGATTGGCACGGGCCTGCTGGCCGGCTTGAAAAATCAATTTGGGATGATCCTTCGCTGCCTGCGCAATCTTTCTGGCATCCTCAATCGATGCGGCCATCGGCGCCTCACAATAAACATGTTTGCCGGCCTGTAATGCTGCGACCACAATATCGTGATGCTGATGCGTCGGCGTGGCCACGATGACGCCCTGCACCTCTTTGTTATCCAGAATCTCCCGGTAATCCTGATGTTTGGAAGCATTCGGCGCGACTTCACTGGCGCGCCGCAATGACGTTGAGTAAGTGTCGCAAACCGCGATCACAGGACCATTCGGCAGGCGAGAGGCGGTCGCGACCAATTCCTTGCCCCAGGTTCCCAGCCCTATCACTCCCAGGTTCACCGGCGGCCCCGGCGGTTTTTCTTTGAAATTGGGATCGGCCTTGGGCACGGCCAGAACTTTGTTCACTTCCTGGCCGGTGATTTCCACCCCGCCCATCAGCGCCATCATCGCGGCGATCGAACTGCCTTTGAGGAAATCGCGTCGATTTGGAAAGTCGCTGTCGCTTAAGTCGGTTTTCATTCGTTAAGGGCTAAACCACTAACCCAATCGCGGGAAGATAACAACTGTTCTGTGCAGATAGGCGAAGGTCGTTTGTCCGGAATGGATAGGTGCGCTAGTGACGAGCGAGAAGCGGCGCTTTCGCTGGCTCTATATGTACCAGCACATCCCGCACCCGCGGAATGTTTTTGCGCACGCGATCCTTGACCGCATGGGCGATTTGGTGGGCATTTTCCACGGTCATTTTGGGATCCACTTCCACGTGCATATCGACGAAATAGACGTAACCCATTTTTCGCACGAGGCATTTCTCGATATTCTGAACCCCTTCGATTTCCCGAGCGCTCGCCCTGACCCTTTCGGTTACTTCAGTCTCAGGCGATGCGTCCATGAGCTCGTTCAAAGCCGGCCGGATCAGCGTTACTCCGTTCCACGCGATAATTCCCGCCGCCACGAACGCGGCCACATCATCCGCGCGCGCATATTTCTCGCCGCCGATCAGCGATACGCTGATTCCAATTCCTGCGGCGAATGAAGTGATGGCGTCGCTGCGATGATGCCAGGCATCGGTGCTGACTGCCGTATTTTCCATCTCGGCGCCGGCTAATCGCGCATAGCGAAATAGAAGCTCCTTGACCAGAATGACGATAATCAGCACAGCGAGAGTGAAAGGAGCCGGGCCACCGTGCGGATTGAGGAGCCCGGTGACAGCCTGAAATCCAATCCAAACCGACGCAAAAATCAGCATGGTTGCCACCAGAGCGCCGGCGATCGGTTCCGCTTTTCCATGCCCGTAAGGATGATCTTCATCCTCAGGTTCAGCCGCCACCACGAGTCCGCGCCAGACGATCACCGAGCTGAAAAGATCCGCCATCGACTCCACTGCATCGGCCACCAACGCGTGTGAATGGCCGAGCAGGCCCGCTACCAGCTTGCCCGCCGCGAGCACTGTGTTCATCAGCAGACCGATGAACGTGACGCGCAGGCTGCGCTTCAACCGCCCTCGCGCAATCTCAGCTTTCATTTGGCGAATCGGACGCGTTAGCCGTGACCGTATAGGAAAAACTTGTTCGTCACGGTCCAGGTCAAATCATGTGACAGAACATAGCATCGCGCAGCTTGGGTTCAAACCAGGTGCTTTTCGGCGGCATGATTCCGCCCGCATCCGCAATGGTCATCAGGTCGTCGATACTTGTCGGGTACATGGAAAAAGCGCAGCCATATTCCTTCCGATTCACCAGTTGCTCCAGTTCTCCAGTCCCGCGAATGCCGCCGACGAAGTTAACGCGCTTGCTCGTGCGCGGATCGGTAATCCCGAAAATCGGATCCAGCACATAGTTCTGCAACAATGTGACATCGAGCTTTTCAATCGGATCCGTCGTCGCCACGAAGCGCGGTCGGAAATGCAGCGTGTACCATTTCCCTTCCATGTAAAACCCGAGCTCATGCTTGCGCTCTGGATTCGATGAACCACCCGGTTTGATGATGAAAATGCCATCCAGTTTCTCCAATAACGTCTCTGGGGTATGACCATTTAAATCCTTCAAAACACGGTTGTAAGGCAGGATCTGCATCTGATTCTGCGGAAAAACCACCGTCAAAAACGACCCGCTCTCACCGCTCCCTTTGCGGCTTTCAAACACCCGCGCCGCCGCTGCGCTCCGATGGTGGCCATCTGCAATGTAAAGGAATGGAATCCTTTGAAATTCCTGTTCGATGTCTTGGATCACCGCAGTCGAATCGATCACCCAACTGCTGTGCTGCACCCCGTCTGCCGCCGTAAAATCGATCGCCGGCTTGTTCGTGATGATCTTGGTGAAAAGCGCATCGAGCTTTTCCACCGCGCGATAAGTCAGAAAAACCGGCCCCGTTTGCGAATTCAGTGCCTCAATATGCCGAACCCGATCATCTTCTTTCTCCGGACGTGTTAGTTCATGCTTTTTAATGATCCCACTCAGATATTCCTCGCAACTCGCCGCGACCACCAGGCCCAACTGAGCATGTTTCCCCATGACCTGGCGGTAGAGATAAAAGCAAGGCTTCGCATCCTGCCGCAATGCTTTCGATTTAATCAACCGAGTGAAGTTTTCCGCTCCCTTTGCATAAACCGCTGAATCATAAAGATTTGTCCCTTCCGGCAGGTCAATTTCGGGCTTGCTGACGTGTAAAAAACTCATCGGCCGGCCCGATGCGACCTCCCGTGCTTCAGCCGACGACATCACATCGTAGGGAAGCTCGCAAATTTGCGAAGCCAGGGTCGGTTCGGGACGCAGTGCGCGGAACGGTTTGATCGTTGCCATATAATAGTCGCGGCAAGATAGGTAGCCCGCCCTCCCAACGCACGAAAAAAAAGCCACCGTCCCGTGAGCCTTGTCCACACGTTGCCCGATCCGCCCACTGCCTCCAATCTCCCTGGTGGTTACGCAACCGGGCCTCGAGTCCTTATCGATCGACCGTTTCTTCCAACACTGCGAGTCCATCTTAGCACAGTCCTGGGAAGCACGAATAGTTTGGAAATCTCACGCGACCTTAAGACATGGAGCGCGCTGGGCGAACCTTTTGTCGCTCAGGACGAGCAACTCGTTGAGAAATTTCCAGCCGACAGCGAAACCAAGTCCTTTCGAATTCATCAGAATCGGTGATGCTTAGGAAGTGAGGTATTCCGCCAGGAACTCCTCGTCTGGATGAAGCCATTGGGCGGGGAGCCAACCTATGCAACGAACGGCGGGAATCGCAGGGGAGCACAGAGCCCAGCGAATTGGAACTGATGGGCTGATTGCGCAGTGATTTCGTTGTGCCTGGGAAAAGTTGTTTGCTGACATTCGGAGGCGAGCACGCTAAAATGGCGAGATGACTCGCCGGATTTCAATAGACATTCCTGGCAGGGGTTTTGTCGCGGAGTCCCGGAAAGCCGCCGGATTCACTTTGATCGAATTACTGGTCGTGATCGCGATCATCGCAATTCTGGCCGGGATGCTCCTGCCGGCGTTGGGGCGTGCGAAGGCTAAAGCGACTCAAACGAAGTGTCTGA
>JAQGOX010000973.1 GCA_028293365.1 Verrucomicrobiales bacterium
AGGTTCGCGTCCGCAGTCACATCTCCCAGGTTGCTCTCTTCTGTCCGAACAGACGCGTAATAACCATTTAGGTATTCCGCGGTTCGTCCAAACAGCACCCCATCTTTCCGATCCAAAATCTCTCCGAGTTTCGACACCACGTTGGTTTCTTCTGGCGCTGGCGGGAAATTTCCGGTCTCCACCACACCAGCAGCGTCCGTCGGATACGGACCGCTTCTTGGGTCGATCGTTGAAATGATCCCGTTCGTATCGAACCGCAGAATTAGCCGGCCGACATATCGATAGTAGGGTCCCGTATTGACAACCAACACTGGCTCTCCTGAAGTCGTTGAGAAAGCCGTGGGATAATCAGCCTGCGCCACATCACCCTGCTGCAGCCGCGTGCCTGGCTTGGCAAAGATCGCTTCCGATCCTCCGGCAACCACGACATCCACGTCGTGAAGATTTTGTGCGAGGACAAATTCATTCGTAAACTGCTGGAGGTTCGCGAGCAGTATTATTTTATTCACCCCACGCGCAAGAAGGTCGTCCACTGCTGCTTGAACCGATCCGATCAAGTTCGTATCCACGCCTACATTGCCTGGCGAGGAAATTTGTTTCAGGTTGATGGTTGTTGCCCCAACAAGACCGACTGTGTCGCGGCCTACAGACACGGTGGCACTACGTGCGATCCGGTTCGTCAGCGCAATCACATCGTTTCCGTTCGATCCAGCCGACCCGGCAAGATTGAGATCAGAACTGAAATCAACATTCGCGCTCAGATAGGGAAAGAGAGTTCCTGGATACCCAACAGTGGGGTCCGCTTGAAGCAGGTTCTTAATTTGCGCTGTTCCATCGTCGAACTCATCATTCCCCATTGCGGAGGCCTCAACCCCGAGCGCATTCAATATTGCAATATCTCCCCGGCCTGCGACTCCATCGTACGCCGCACCAGGATCGGCGCTTGCATTAAAGAAGGCGCCGGGAATGTAATTGTTGCCCGATGAAACGGTGACGGTATTCGTCGGAAATTCAGCTTTTAATGCACCGAGCACTTGCGAAAATCGCACCGCATCCTCGATCGCTTCGACCCCACCTTTCAGATCACTGGCGTGCAGAATCTGGAGTGTCAATGGCTCCGGACTGGGATGTCGCAGCACTCGAATTGCAACTGCTTCACTCTGGTTAGTCGCCCCATTGTTATCGATTGCCACGGCTTTGATATTCCAGCTTCCCACTGGAAAATTAGTGATGATGAGAGTATAGGGAACCTTGGTTGCAGATCCCATTTTGGCCGATCCTCTGAAATAATCAACCCGGGCGACCGATCCATCCAAATCGTCCACGGCCGAGTTGAAAGCAACAGACGCCGGAGCGGTAAACGTTGTTCCGCCCAAAGGTGAAATCAGTGTTACCGATGGCGGGATATTGGAAGCAGTCACGTTCAGAGTGAATTCGCCTGACACATTTGTCGCACCGAGATGGTCCGCTACCACCGCTTTATAATGATGCAGCCCAGCGGAAACATTCGTAAGCTGCAAACTAAAGGGTGAAATAGTGCTTTTACCAATGACGACAGAATCCTCAAGAATCTCAATTTTTGCGACGGTGCCATCGGGATCGTTCGCGGTCGCCACCAGATTAAAGCGCGCGGGCGAGGAAAGCGTGGCATTGGTAGGCCCCTGGAGCGAAACGCTTGGAGCCTGATTCAGGCTCGCTGCCACTACCGCAATACTTCCGTCGACTCCAAGTCGCGTCGTATCCCAACTAAGTCCAGAAGAGAGAACGGGAAGTTGCAAGCCTTGGAAGAAATATCCCGCGTAAACCGGTGATTCAAACAATCTGAAATTATCACCCGCCGCAAGTGCGTCGCCTGTATGACTCACATTTAACACCCCGTCGAAAATGATTTTGGTGCTCGAGCCTATAACTTCATGCGATAGAGAACTCCCGGACTTCTGCATCTTAAGGCGGACCGTTCCACCAAGCGTCAAATCAGAGCCTGCGGTAAAAGTCCCCAGGCCCGAAGCAAGCACAAAAGCTGCATTTCCTTGAATCGAAAGCTGGGAGTTGAGATTCCGGACTGCCATCAATGTCCCGTTTTCGACAGCTACAGCGGCGCCATCGATTTCTTCTGCGAACGCCACTACGCCCGTTCCTGGGACCCAACGAACCACAGAATTAGGCACCGATCCGTCTTTCCACGAAATCGCCAGGGCTCCACCGGCGTTTACAAGTATCGAACGAAAGTTTCGCAGCGCCTGCGTCACCACCAGGTTGGACGCAGTATCTATATGAAGCACGTTTGTCGAGAAAGCGGACGGGGTGATGGGACCCGAAATCCAGGAGTCATCCCGTAGGAACATATGATACGTTTGTTTTGAATTCGCCAGACCATTTGAAATAGACCCTTGAGCCCAGTTGACTGTATTCGATGGAAATACAGAAACATTCGTATATGCGGAAATGTTCCGGCCATGACGATCCAGGTAAACTTCCGATTTTGCCAAAGCGATTCCATTCGCAGAGGCGGTCAAAAAACTCAACGGAGCACTCACTGCGTTGGCATCATCGGCAGATGAACCGAGTGGCGAACCTGTGAGCGAGTCGTCCCAAATCACCCGATCGCGCAAATAGTCACCCCAATAAAATTCAACGAAATTAATGTCGACGTTGCTTCCGGGCGCATTTTTTTTGAACCCGGCAATTTTCTTCCCGTTAGAATCTGTTGCCGAAACGACAATCGCATCAGCAAGGCCCCATGCAAGACTTCGATAAGCGCTTGAACTCATGGCAATCGCTCCGAACATAGTCAGAGCCGAGGGAGTTGTGGGCATCGGCAAAACACTTGGTAGAATTGGTTGTACAGAGTCAAAGCCAGCCTCTCCGGACAAAATTAGGAGATCGCCATTGGGACCATATAACAGTGCGGTGTTTGCTGCAGCCCGATCCTGCCACCAGGAATCAGTCACCGGACTTGGGCCGGCTCCAGGATTAAAAAAGTTTTCGGTAATGTGCCCCAAAATCACTCGTTTCTTGCCCGGAACAAATTCACGTACGGGACTTGAAGGCGCCAAATACCCTGCCGTGGTGTGATGGCCATCTGAAATGTAAGCGTTGCCGTCAGGCCCGATCATGACAGGAACGTCTTTGTTCGCCCAATATCCCACTATGTTGGTCTTATCGATTTGAGACGTATAATCGTAAACAATTGCTGCCGAATTGGTTTTGGGTACCACGGGCGCAAAATAAAGTGTGCCCGGTAAAAACCCCTTGTAACCCATTTCGCGATAACCCAGGGAGCGTTGTGTGGCGCGCACCGGCGAACCGCTAGCAGGATCGGCGTCAATAAACACCGCAGTCCCCTTGGTTAGGTCGGTACTAAATTCAACGTAGTTGTTCGTTCCGACGACAATCCGCACCGCTTGTGCTCCCACCTGAAATATCGAACTGGTAAAGAGGCAACCAACCAACAGCGCGAGAGTGATTTTGGCATTCACGATTAAAAGTAAAATGAGTTGTTGTCAAGGCCGGGACTTTCGGGGCTCCGAAAGTCCAGCATAGGTGAAGAGTATCTCCAAAGACAATAAAAAGCATAGGCACCGTAAGGGTCCGAGCCTGAGAGAACCTGGGCCGTATGACGTGCAGTCGGAAGCCAAATATCGGCAGCGAACCCTGCGCATTTTCCTGGCCGCTAACTTCGACCTTAAATTCGCTCCCTGTCTCTTAGCGACTTTGCGCCTGCTCGTAAGCAGCCTGCGCTTTTGGCATTTCTTCTTTTAAACGTTCGATTCTCGCCCCGTCGGAAGGATGGTCGGACATAAAAGCTGGGGGATGCGCGCCTCCCGATTTGGACATGCGCTCCCAAAACGTAATCGCTTCGTGAGGATCAAAACCGGCACGAGCCATATAAAGTAAACCTGTATGATCTGCTTCACTCTCCTGATCCCGACTAAACGGCAAAAGTATTCCGAATTGAGCCCCACCAGCCAAAGCCGCCATCACCATTTGTCGTTTTCCGTTGTCCATACTCCCGGTCGCAGCCGCAGCTCCCATCATCGCCGTTTGCATCAAGCCTTGTTTCAAGAGGCGTTGAGAACCGTGGTGCAACGTCGCATGCGCCATCTCGTGGCCCATCACTGTTGCGAGGCCGGCTTCATTTTGTGCCAGCGGTATAATGCCGGTATAAACCACAATCTTTCCACCCGGCAGGCAAAAGGCATTTACTTGAGGACTTCGTACCACACTCACTTCCCATTGAAAATCATTGGCAACGTCGCCGGTTGCCGGAATTAACCGTCTTGCGACCCGAGTCACCAAGTCCACGTCGGGGCCCGATGAAACAACGTCGGACGTGGACAAAACTTCCTGGTAACTCTGCAAACCCAGCGCCGCTTCGTCCCCGGAGCTCAATGCACCGCGATGAACCTTTCCGGTTTCGGGATCGCGGAACTTATTGGATCCTAAATACTGAAAAAGAATAACCACCGCCGCAATGATCAGAGGCAAAATTTTGAAACTGCGTCCCATAGTTTTTAACCTTAATCCGGCTCAAAAATGACCGCTTGTTTAATCCCGTTTATCAACCTTGACCCTACACTGGCATAGTCATTTCAGTTTACAAGGGATGCCGTTAAACATTTTCCTCATCAAATTCACCCATGCCCTGACATCCTTTTATCCTCAATCAATTCTTACGATTCGATAAAACCGCTGGTTTATCCCGGCAATGACATCAACCGTAGCCGTCGCTCTATCGGAGGCAATAAAATCGGTTCCCAACACGCTCCATTGTTTCGAACCAATATCCTCGGTGGTTTCAACTCGATAGTGTTTGCCAGGATAGGTGCTGAACTGGAGCGTGAAGCTTTGCCCTGAAATCATTGATTGAGTCACCTCGGTCGCATTCGTGCTATCGAGTCGGTTTGGCAGCCGCGGAGTTGCATTAGTCATGAAATAAAAGGCGGTTCCCCCATCCGGCCAGCGCCCCTCGCTTACCCGAGACTTTTGAGGTCCAAATACAAGCGTGTTGATCTTCACTCCATTAGTGGAATACAGACCAATCGCTTCTCCCCCCTTGTTCAATTGAAACGGAACATGTAACGCTGTATCAGCGGCCGAATTCAGTGCTGGCTGGCCATCCGCCCAAACAAGCAGAAACCCCTGAGGCGCGATTTTATACCCTGAAGGAATGGAAAACAGAGTCTGATTCGTCACAGTGTCCGTTAAATAGCAATTGCTTAAATCCGCTGTAGCCGTTCCCGCATTGTAAAGCTCAAACCAATCGCTGCCCGACCCATTGTCAGCCATCCACTCATTGATAAACACATTCAAAGGTGTCGAACTATCTGTCCCCGTGTAGGTAACCTGGATGCTCGCAATTCGATTACTCGTTGATGCACCGGTCTTGTCGAGGCCTTGAAATGTGAATCGATTTGGCCCGGGCTGCAAGCCGACCGTGACGTTCCAATTTGTAATGGATATCCAGGTGATCGGGTATTGGACTCCATTGAGCAGGATCACGCGAACGTCGATGGGAGCTTTGCCTGCGAGTGTAATCGAACTTCGATTTGTCGAAAAATCATTCCCCGCATTGGATGTGATGACAAAGGGTGAATTGATGTTCGTCAGTTGTTTGAGAATGTAGGTCTGACGCTGAGCAATATAAGTTTTGATGCTTGAAGGACTTTCAACGGTCGACCCATTACTCGTAAATGCCGCATACTTTGCGTCAATAAGCGGGTTCGCCCGAGCTGCGCTCAGCGGGCCAGTTGCGGCATCCTGTAACGCTTGCCAATATATTCTCCGGAAAGGCGGATGCGTCACGCTCGGTCCTGTATTCGCTCCCCCGCCTTGAAAAAGATCGCTGGTCGCAGAAGCAGAGGCAAAAGCAAAATCGATATCCCAGATCATCAACTTCCACCGATCGTTCAATGGCTGGTACGCATACATGTTCTGGCCTCCGCCGTAAGCATAGCTATCGTTGTTTCCGACAATATGTTCGACTGCGTAGGTCCGCATCCAGTTATCCACATCGACCATTCGGGTCAGCTCTCGAGTGTAGGCATCGCCGGTAGAGCGGGTATTTGCCGTGTCCACCAGCGCAAAAAAATTCGTGTAATCATTCGCCGAACCATTCACCGCCCGTTTCGGCCAGTTCCAACGATATCGAGCCAGCTTTTTCACGCCACCGGTGGTGTTATACTTTCCCAGATCCGCACCCACCGGAGTGAACGAAACCGCTGGATCGTCAAATTCGAACCAGAGCTGGATCTTGTGAAGGTCTCCACCTGCTCCGTCCGGGAAAAACTCATCCACCATCCCGCCATTCGGCTGCTGCACATCTTCCATTAGTTGCGCACGTCGAACCCCATTAACGTAAACTTTTACCGTCCGGCGATAACACGACGGAATCCCAATCTGTTCACCAATCCAGTACGCCGTCTGTTCGCGCTGATAACTGTTATCTCCCCCGCCATTGCCAGGCCATTGCAAAGTAATTTCCGATTCCCCCATCAATAAATCGTCATCAGGAAAAGTCAGCAGATAATCGCATACATTGCCGGTGGGAGTGTTAAAACCCGGCGCGTGATATGGACTTCCACTGTACTCGCCTGCCGCATTATAAATTACCCGATTGCCGTAGACGAACGTAACGTCGAGCGGTTCGTTGCTCAGGTGTTCGCGTTTTGACCAAAGGTCAAAGACAGCCTTGGTCATCCAGAAATGATAAACGCCAAAGCTGCCGGTCGCGACCGGCTCGCCCCAGCGGATCAGACATTCGTGCACGGGCGCATCAGCCGGGAATAAACTCCTTTCGGGCAATTCAGCGTCGTCATGCGCTTCGATGCGGAATGCGGCCAATGCCGCTGTACCCGCCCCCGGAATGACCGCACTGAATAAACCGGCCCCATTGTTTTGCATCGGCAGGATCGTCACTTCTGATGAAGGGTCCATTCGGTATTTCAAAACAACCGATGACAGTTCGTCAGGATCACTGACGCGCGCCGTCACCGTGACAGATTGATTTGCAGCCGGCAGCAACGGGCTGTGCCGTACATCGCTGATTGCCGGCCCGGCATTCGCGACCACCGCGCTGTTCGGCAAACCGGGTGTTCCTAGATTCCGCGCCCGCAACACGTTTCCCGTAGCTTCGAACCAATTCCCATGCAAACGAAACAAAATCTCGGGATGGCCATGCAACCATTTTACATGCGCCCTTATTGTGACGGTTTGCCCCGAGGCAAGGGTTTTTGACAGCTTCGTTCGAATCCGATTTGCCCCGGTATCGCCGTGGCTGCTGGCTCGCACATGAAGAGATCGGCTGCTGTTGTAGCCCGCACCCGTTTCGAGACTCGAGCGACTGTGATTCCCCTGAGCAAACCATCCACCCAAACCATTCTCAAATGAAGAATTGGTGACAACATTGATTCCGCCCGCGGGAATCACCTGCACTTCATCCACCAGATATTCCCCGGTTCCCAGAGTAATAATCTGCAACGAATTAGCCGCGTCATTCCCATTATCCAGGACTCCGGACGCCTCAACCGTTGCCCAACCACTCTTGGCAGATTCGTCGCTGTCCTTCCAATTTGACGCGAAATTTTTGTCCGCGCCCGGTTCAATCAATTCCAGGCTGCTGCCTCCGCCATGCGACCAATTTCCCCAACGGCCACCAATTCCATAAGTCGCTTCATCCACATCTACATACACTTTGTTCACGGAAATTTGCCCCACCGAATTCGTTGTCAGAAGTGTCTCCGGCACGCTTAGTGCAATCCGTTCACCTCCATGCGAAAGTGAACCGCGGAAATCACCCAGTGTGTTTGCTCGCGAGAGATTCGAATAATTCGAGATAATCTGCGATGCATTCTTCGCAATCACAAGATAGCCTCCGGCAGTCAGTGCTGTTCCGGCCGGAATCGTAAAATCAATTCCGGCAGTAAACTTCCAACCTCCTACATCAATTCGGTTCGTTCCGCGGTTGTACAATTCGACATACTGATCATCGTTGTCGCCGCTGATTGGCGCGTACATAATTTCATTTATGACAACTTCACTACGCAACGGCGCGGCGTTCCGCGCCCCCGGTGTCACCGCTTCGAGTCGTTGAAAGCGTGGCGCGCCGTCCGGTGAGCGCCCCATCGAAACGCCGGGTCCCTGCGCGTCAAACCGGACGACATCCAGGACACGGTTTCCTTCAGGGTTTTTCAGATAAATAGTTTCCCCTGCCGCACTTAATGCAAACCCAAGCTGGTTTTGATCGAACGAAATAAAACCCAACGGCCCTACCTGACCACTATTCGCTGGGACGATGAATTTGTTGATTGCGGGATCATCGGTCAGAATGCACCCGCTGATATCGAGGGGCTGGCTGTTGTAATTATACAATTCCACAAAATCGACCTGGGGAGGGACGGTGTGCGCCATGAACTCATTGATGAGCAATCCTGCAAATGGATTCGTTCCTGGAAGGTCGGCCCCGCCCGGGGAACCGCCAATGAGATCGCTTTGTCCCCATGCCAGCGGATTTTGTTCTCCCAGCGAGGGGCGCTTTAAAGCAAGGGAATGACCTGCGCCGTCGGCCGCTACCGGCCAGGGCGGCGTCGACCCGTAATTCACATCCAAAAGAATCGCATTCTGGCGGTTCAACAATTGAATGGCTCCTCCACCATTGGAAAGTTTATTTGTAAATCCTCCAATAACGTTTGTGATACCGTACACAGCCTGGATGTCACCCGGATTCGGCCCTATCACCAGATACCCGAGACCCGGCAGGACTGTGTTCGCCGGAAACTTAAAATCAATGGTTCCAGTAAGCTGATAGCCTCCTATGTCAGCGAAATAGGGCTGAGAATTGTAGATTTCGACGAATTCAATATTCCGACCATCAATACGAGGTGCAGGATGATAGTTTATTTCGGTGATTGCGATCGGACTACGCCGTGACGAAGGGCCAGCCAGTTCGACGAGCGGGCTCAAATAAACGGGTGGTAATGCGAGTTCGCCGACGACGAAGGATAGCGTACTCCCTGCCGCAACCATATTCGGCCTGCTCGCTCTATCCAAAACACCATTGACCGATAAGTTGTAGCTAACACCAGGCGACATTTGCGAAGTTTCAAGAATAACAGTGCGGCCATCCCCTACCAATCTGGCCGCTAAGACCGATATTCCAGGGTCGATCGAATAATGGCTCGCCGTGGACGCACTCGCTGGATCTAAGGGCTCGGAGAAAACAACTGTCAAAAGCTGTGGATTCCCTGTATTGCCAACCGCGCGCAACGCCGGAGAGGTGACGTCGGTTGTCACTGTCAAGGTGGCCACAGATGAGGTCAGCGCTCCGTATGAATTGATCGCCAGGCAACGAAAAAGATTACCACTGGCGGCAGGCGCGACTGACGGAAGCACTAGTGAAGTATTCGTCGAATTCTCCAAATCAATCCAGTCAGCCCCATTGGTAATTGCACTCTGCCATTGAAGTGAGAGCCCGATGTATCGGGCAAACTGAATACTGAACGTAGCCACCTGTCCTTCGACCACCGCTGTATTCTGCGGTTGAGCCAGAATTTGCGGTGCGGTAAGGCCGAAAGGGGTCAACCGTAATTCCGGAATAGGCTGCTCTATCGTGCCGTCAGGCAATTGCCAGCGAACGCTTAGATTATCTGAACCCTGACCTTCCTTGTGCAATGCTTCGATATAATAGCGAAACCCATTCGTCAGTGAGATCGAGACCGATTCCTGGTTCACTTCGACATCCCAGATTTCCGGTGGGGTATACGTTTTTACCGAGGCGATTAAAACCTTGTTCGCGGGGTTTTCGTCCGAACTCACATAAAGGACCGAATTATCATCACTTGAAATCCAGAACTTGTATAATCCGGTAGCTGGAGGAAGCAGGAACGCGCGCATCCGCTGCCCATAATTGTCGTTAAAATTGCGCGGCGCCTCGAAATTACCATCGAGAAATTCCGCCGTCGGATTCTTTGGAAACGAAGCCGCATTCGTCAAATTGGCTACGGACGTCCCAGGTATATCACCGTAGAGCTCTCGAAAAACTCCGTTCGTTTGTCCCTTTGCACCAAAGGAAACTAAAAACAGTGAAGCACACAGGAACGCCGTAAAACGAAATGCCGGGATCATTGAAGTGCCAGAGTAGCACAGAAACGGAGCCCCTCAGCAAGCTTTTAGCTGTCGCATTTTTTCCGCCAAAGTGCCGTCAGAATGGCAGGACCAAAACACCATCTTCCCCCAAACGTCTACGTTGCATCGGTTGCCCGGTCCAGGCCCACAAAATCCTGTTTGCTCCTTGACCATATTGCGATCCCAAAATTAAATGTCGGAACTCGAAATTCCGTTGGCCACCAATTGGGGGGCCTCGCTGCATACCAAAACTTTTAAACAGGAATAGCATGGTCACGTTTCGCCACACGATCCATTGGTTTAGTTTTGCGGTGATCCTCCTCGGTCTTTCCGCCTCGGCCCAAGCCCCGAAGGGCTACTATCGTTTTCCGGCAATTCATGGCAACACCATCATCTTCACCGCCGAGGGCGACCTATGGCGTGTGGGCATTAGTGGCGGTGTGGCACAACGATTGACCACGCATCCCAGCGCCGAATCG
>JAQGOX010000020.1 GCA_028293365.1 Verrucomicrobiales bacterium
TGATTCGCTGTGGCAACGGCTCCCACCGCGCGGTTGATTTCGGAGGCCGGCACGTCCGCGATAACCTCCAACTCGGTCATTTGCAACGACTAATCGGGCACCGGGCTTTTCAAGGATCGGACTTCGATCCACCGGCCGGTTTGAGGGCTGGGCAGGTTAATGGTGACGAGCGAACCGTTTGTGGAAGGCGGATTCGATCCGTCCGCAAACTGATCCGCGCCCCAAATCTCACCTCCCATTTCGCCGAGTTCATTCGTGCCGTGAACAGAAATCCGAAAATCCGTCAAACGTTCCGCGCAACAGCCATCCTGGCGGGGATAAATCTTGAGTTGCGTCACCGCATAATTCTTTCCAAGGTCCAGAGCGTACGCAAACCCGTCCGGCAGCCCGGTATTTCCGTGGAACACGTTTTGTCTATCCCCATCCACAAGCTTCAGGATGTTTGCATTTCCATATAAATCCGCGTTTGCTGTCGGATGGCCGTTAAGCGCCACGTTTGCCAACTCCGCGCGACTGAGCATTGAACCGAATAAAATAAAAAGACTGATGATGATGTACGACTGAAGCTTTTGCATGCGAGTATAAGGTTGGTTTTCTCCATTTCCTCAAAATGGCGCTGCGAATGGAGCCTGGTCACCAAACGGCAACGCGGATACTTTGGGATTTCCTCTATTCGCCTCTAATCGGTTGAAGATGTCAATCCAGATTCCGGTCGAAAAATTCCAGAACCCGCGGAGGATTAGCAAATGACCTACTTCTCCGCTTTCGAATGGACACGGTCGTCCCGGAGCGCAGTCCGAAGTCGAACAGGAAGGGGTACATTGCCAATCTCGATTTTTCCCGCTTGCTGGTGAAACCATTCTTCACTTCGGTTCCGCCTCGATTCGATCAACTCAGTAAACAAAGGTATATCGGTTCGCAATAGCTCGATTGAAGGCCTTTCACTGATCGGCAAATCGGCTGCGACTCGGATGGTCTTAATCGGCGACCGCTGCTCCGCTTTTTCGTAAAACCCAAGCGCCGCGGTCCCACGGGGCAGCGCCGAAAGCAGCTCCATACCCTGCACGACTCGCCCGAATAAGGTCACGTTTCGATCGAGATGCCGCGGCGCGTGCCCTATAACCACGTAGATTTCAGTGCCGCCGCCGGTAGCAATTCCATTATCTCTTCCGGCCCCTGCCATCCCGTAACAATGAGCCAGCCACATCTTCCCGGTTCCAGGATCACGAGCAACGGGAAAGCCGTTTGAGAAGCCAGCCTCTGGCGCATAAATATCGCCGTCCGGCAATCTCGTAAATGGCAGGCGTGGATCTAACGATCGATCAAACTCAGGCGGCAGCGTATGCCGCGCAGTTTTTATTTTTCGAGCGACTTCGGGTTTTTCGCCATCAGGATCACCCCATTGCACGACATAATTATCCTGCACTCGGAGAATCGCGAGTCCGTCATAATATTTTTCACGGGCCAGTGCTTTCACATTGGCGACATGATTGGACGCAAAGTCCGGGGCGAGTTCGATCACGACACGACCGTTGGAAAGCTCAACGTAAAGCGTATTCTCAGGATCCAGGGTCCGCCAATCGGTTGGCTTTGCTCGCGCCAAAAGCTCAACCATTGTCGGTGTCTTGACCTTCGGAAGTTCGGCGCCAAACACCGTCCCGATCAAAAGAAGAATCATGCCCCTCGCGAAATGTTTGCAAAACATAGGGTGCCTTTTATCAGAATTGGCTGCCAATGCGAGTCTATCCAACCCAAGACAGTGCGACCATTAAACTTTAAATCAGCCCTGATTCAACTTCAGCAACGAGTTTCTCAGGCATAACGCCGTTTCTCGACAAAAGTTTCACCGGTTCATAACATCCGAACGTGCTTGCAGAGACTGGATCATCGTTAACCTCGCTCCTTTCGCAGATCACCGCGATTGTAGGATCTGAAGGCTTATTGCATCTCCCACAGGAATTGGTGACCTACGAATGCGATGCCTATACACTTGAGAAGCATTCTCCCGATATTGTCGTGCTGCCTAAGACAACCGATGAAGTAGTCCAAATCGTAAAACTTTGTCGTGAACGAAATCTACCGATCATTCCACGGGGAGCCGGGACCAGCCTGAGCGGCGCGGTTTTGCCAGTCACGGGTGGCGTCATGATCGCACTCACTCGCATGAACAAAGTGATTTCGGTGGATGTGAAGAATCGACGCGCTCTGGTCGAAGCCGGTTGCGTCAATGCCTGGATCACAAACGCAGTCAAAGCCCATGAATTATTTTACGCTCCCGATCCATCCAGCCAAACCGCCTGCACCATCGGCGGAAATGTGGCCACGAATTCAGGCGGACCTCACACCCTGAAATATGGGGTCACGACGAACCATGTTCTCGGCTTTGAATTGGTTCTTCCTTCCGGGGAACTAACCTGGCTGGGAACCACGCCCGATGGCGGTGAAGATGTGGACGGCTATGATTTGCGCGGTGCCGTCATCGGAAGCGAGGGGATGTTCGGTGTGGTTACAAAAGTTCTGGTCAAACTGATCCCGGCGCCCGAAGCGTTTAAAACCATGCTCGGCGTTTTTAACAGCGTCGATGAGGCCAGCCAAACGGTCAGCGATATCATCGCCGCCGGCATTGTTCCCGGAGCGCTCGAAATGATGGACCAGCTTATCACGCAGGCCATCGAAGCCGCTTACGCGTTCGGGTTCCCACTCGACGCCGGTGCGGTATTGATCATTGAGTTGGACGGCTTGACCGGAAGTGCTGCGGATGCGACGCACGCTGCTCCAATGTCTGCCCTGGAACGTCAAGCCGCGTTGGTCCAGGAAATCTGCCGAAAAAATGGAGCCAAAGAAGTGCGGGTTGCAAAAGATGCCGGGGAGCGCGCCCTGCTTTGGAAATGCCGAAAACGTGCGTTCGGTGCGATCGGCCGTTTAAGCCCCAACTTCCTCACTCAGGATGGCGTTGTTCCGCGT
>JAQGOX010000049.1 GCA_028293365.1 Verrucomicrobiales bacterium
ATCTCGCGAGTCCGAGCGGAGCTTCGACTGTAGTCCTTTTCAATCGAGTAGGCCAAACCAGTTCAAATCCATTTGGATATGGGGATCGAGGTTTCAATGTTACGTTCGATAATGCGGCTCCGAACGACATTCATTTGTATCAAAACTATTCACCTGGCTTTAGTTCTTCGGGACAGCTTTTGGGTACCTGGCAGCCGGATGGGCGACCGTTGGACAGTGCGAATCCTTACGCCGTGCCGGGAACAACCCGCACGTCGTCGCTTGACCAATTTCTAAATCAAAATCCGAATGGGCAATGGAAGTTGTTTATCGCGGATCTCTCCAGCGGTGGGCAGAGCACTGTGGTCAGTTGGGGAATGCAGATCACGGCAGTGCCTGAGCCGAAAGGCTGGGGAATTTGGACGGCTCTGGGCCTTACAGGATTGTTTATCTACAAACGCAGGCATCGAGGTGCGCAAGCGCAGGTTTTGAGGTGAAATTGCCGATGATTCCGACCAGGGCTGAGTTAGCAGATCGCTGCACCAATCCTCTTCTTAAGTTATTGATCCTCGATTGGCGGTTTAGCTGTTTACTCATCATTGTGCTTTCAGTTTTGGCCGCGTGCGTTTTTTTGCCCCTGAGAATTTTTCGCACGACTCCGCGAGGGGTCGTTCCCGTGGTGAAGGTAAACCTATTGGAATTGATCGAATCCAGGAGTTTCACCTGGAATGCGCGCAAAGCGGAGGCGAAGGGAGACAGCGATGCGGCGATGATTTGTTGGGGGAGAGCCATTGCGAGCAATCCTGGCAGTGTTGCAATCGCGCGGGGTTACGTGAATTGCTACATGGACAGCACTAATTCATCGAATTGGCCGCTTTCTCTCCAGGCAGCATCGTGGCTGACCAATATTGCCCCGCACAGCATCTCCGATCTAGTTCTTTGGACCAAAGTCGCAGACAAAAACCGGGCGTGGGATTTGATCGATGGCGCGCTTTCCGGGCGCCCGGAAATGCGAACGCCCGAGACGCAATTTTTCTGGTTGCGCGCGCGATTTTTTGCCCGACGTTTTGAACAGGCTTCAGCAATGCTCCGGGAGATGCCCGCGGCCGAATCTGAAAAGGCCGGTATTTATGCAGAGGCACTGAAGATGGTCCTCGGAAAAAAAGCTGAACAGGACGGAGCGACTCAATTGCTACAACGCCGATTGGTCCACAATCCAAATGCCATTCCCGCGCATGAAGCGTTTTTAATTGCAGCCTCAGTTTTGAAAAAAGTGGACGAATATGGCCACGCGCTGGAATCTCTAAAAAGTCTAACCACAGATACCTTCCGGTTCGAAATCGATTATGCGTACTTGTTGCATGCTTCGGGTCGGAGGCTGGAGGCGTCGAATATCGCTTCGACACTTTCGCGGCCGCGCTCCGCCCGGGAATTACTGCAGGCGACCGGTCTGTTGTTGGAACTTGGGATGACGCCGGCGGCGCTTAAACAACTTGAGTCAGAATCGGGGAAGTTTGCCGACTTGCACCCCACGATTCTTTACGCTCTCCTATTGCTTGAACAAGGGCGTGATGATGATTTAGCAAAACTTCTATCCCGTTTAACTCCCCAGCGATCGAGTGCAGACAGTTCGGCCTTTCTTCTGGCACTCGACGCCGCTGTTCACCCGCTGCCTGTGCATTTGGAGCGGCTGGTTTCAGGACTGACAGAAGTGAAGAGCGATCCTTCCCCGCTTTTAATCGATTTTGCCCAGGAAGTTCTATTGAAAGGGAAGCAGCCCGAATTTGCCTGTAAAATCCTGCTGCAACACCCTCGGACAAACGATCCGGCATATGAGCGTGAATTATTTGGCGCAGCGGATGAAGCCCGGAATTCGGATTTAATGCTTTCAGCTTCGCGGGAATGGTACCGCCTTGCTCCGAAAGATTTAAGGGCTGCACAAAACTATTGCGCAATGTTGTCGATGTTCGGGCAAGAACCGGACCTCTCGCTGGTTCTCGCGACCCAGTGTCTTGAAGCAGCGCCAAGATCGATTGCCGCAAAGATCAATCACATTGCCGCGCTTATAAATACTCGAAAATTTAAGTTGGCTGATGCGATGGCTAGTTCGGTCGATGAGGCAGGGCTTAGTTCTTATGAGAGGTCGCATTTTCATTTCTTAAAAGTGAAGTCCGCATTGAGTTTAGGGCAGGCGATTGATGCCGAATCAGCGAGTCAAGAGATCGCTGTGGCCGATCTTTATCCAGAACAAATTAAGTGGCTGGAGAAACATGGCCTAAAGCTCTTGCAGCGCGATTCCGAAAAAGGGCTTTGAGTCCGGCCCCCTTTTGCCGAAATACTTTGAACCGTCGTGTCGGTGTGTATCAGCGCGATCAGGCTTTCGGCGGAGTGATGGCCGGTTTTGAGCTTAACTGAAAAACAAATCGACCGCTCCAATGCCGAACTTTCGGCTCGATTTGAATTGCTTATGTGAGCTTGGAAGGGTTTTATTTCCCCAGATCGTGTACCTCCCGATAGGAGGTGTGTATCAACTGGAATAACATTCAGAGCCACGCAGAGGCAATTGGTTCGTTATTCGGTTTTGAAAGCGTTGTTTATTCAATGAAAAAATCCATTTTACTCGGTTCATTCTTGGCGGTCTTTCTGTTCCGTTTCAGTGCAAGCGCGATTCCACAGACCACCGCATTCAGCTACCAGGGCCGGCTAAACACAGCAGGAACCCCGGTCACTGGAATTTATGATTTCCAATTTACGCTTTATACTGCAGCCTCTGGCCCCAGTTCCGTGGGAAGCCCGCAAACGATCTCCACTGTGCCAGTGACCAATGGTTTGTTCTCCATCACACTTGATTTCGGCGCCGGGATTTTCACCGGTTCACAACGTTGGTTGGAAATAGGCGTTCGAACCAATAATGCAAGTTCATTTACGCTTTTGCCCCAGCGCCAGCCAATCCTTTCCACGCCATATGCCATTACGGCTGCTAATCTCAGCGGGAATCTGCCGGCAGCGCAATTGGTAGGGAATCTGCCGGCCACACAGTTAAGCGGGGTTTTGCCATCGGCGCAACTTAGTGGCACCTATTCCGGCGCGGTTTCTTTCACGAACATCGCGAATAGTTTTTCTGGCAGTGGCAACGGCTTAACCAACATCGAACTGGCTGGGCTGAATTCACACGGTGGTCTCAGTCTCGCGAGCAATACCGCATTTTTTGGATTATACGGCACTCTTTCGGTTGGAATCGCGCCGGTTGGGGTGACGGCTGCAGATCTGAACTTCGACGGTACAAATGATTTGATTAGTGCCGACTTCGGCGCTGGAACCCTTTCGGTCATGCTGGGTCACGGTGATGGCACCTTTGCATCGCCCTCCACCATTAACGTGGGGAACGGGCCAGACTTTGTGGCGGTAGCGGATTTCAATGGCGATGGTACCAATGATTTGGCAACTGCAAATTACAATGACAACACATTGACGATTCTGATTGGGGTTGGCGATGGAACATTTAACGTCCTAGGTTCGCCAGTCCCTGTCGGTGCCGAGCCGTACTCACTCGCCGTGGCCGACGTCAATCATGATGGGAGGATGGATATAATCAGTGCGAATTATCTTTTCTCGAGTTCCACAGTAACGGTTCTGTTCGGTCAGGGCGATGGCACGTTTGTGGAGGCCCCAGGGTCACCTTATGCCGTTGGCTCCGGGCCGACTGGTGTGGTGGCTGTCGATTTGGATGG
>JAQGOX010000063.1 GCA_028293365.1 Verrucomicrobiales bacterium
CGGACTGAAGTTCAGCGAGTATTGGGAGATCAGCGGTATCGGGACAACGCTAAAAAGCTGCAGCAGGCGATTCGTTCGCGCGAGGCGATTTCGACGGCGGCAGAGCTGATAGAGTCGGCTCTGAGAAGAAGACGGATACGTCTCGCGAATTTCGTTTGATCACGCGCGGAATGCGAGAGCTGCGGGATTCGTAATCGAGATGCGTTATCTGGCTCTCAAAAACTTCGCTATGCTCAATAACCCAGAAGTTACTGATGTTCATCACCTCAAAGGGGACGATGGACAAGATTGATTCGACTCTTCGCTGGGTCTTTTTGCGCCTTCACGCAAACAGTATCAGATCGGTTGTCCGCAATTCGGGAAAAACTGCATGATTGACCTGATTTTGTTGGGTGTTCTTGCATTCATTCATGACGCAAGCTACCCTGTTTCCTAAACTGTTGATCCCGGTTCAATTCCGGGCGGGAATACCAGCTTACAGTCCTTTGACGCGAAAGAATTTCCCCCAGGTTGCGTTGATTTGCACTTCTACGCTCGTTTGGCCGGGCTGAATTGTCACCTCGGTCACGCCACTGAAAAAATCCTCCACTCTCGGGGTCGCCTGAACAGAATATTTCCCGGCCTGACCCCGCAACGTAAAAGCGAAGGATGCGCCAGCCCCGATGACATACTGCGGATTTAAAATCGTCGGGGAAATCGTGACGCGAGGAATCACTTCAAAATTCACTTGAGCTGTTCCGTCGGTCAACACTGCACTCTCCGGATCCGGACATAAATAGCCGATTTTCGGTAATTGACTGCAGTCCGCGCCGAGCGTCCACGCGCCTTTGCTCGAAACTTTGAAGCTGAATTCACCGGAAGCGTCCGTCATCACCTGCGGCGCCTCATAAGCCGCCTGATCAATGAAACTGCGCGCCCAAAGCCGTGCTCCAGCCACCGGTTCCCCGGTCCAGGTTTTAACCGTGCCCCGAATTGTCGCATCGCCGTTCAGCAACTTCACATCGATGTCTGCCACACTCGCCCCGGAAATAGTGAACGTAACGGTAGGGCTCACGGTATCCGTGGGGAGATTTCCCGACACCTGCACGAACCATGGGCCATCGAAAACTGGGACCGCATAGGACCCGTCCGCGTTTGCGGTGACGCTGCGGTGAGCCATCGTCAGCGCGTCGTATGCGGTCAATTCCACTCCGCCAATTCCAGCGCCAGTTTCAGTTACGACGCGGCCGCTCGCGGTCAGTGCGGGCGCGCGCGACTGGAGAGAGACATTGTAAGTTTGATCATTGTCCAGGATGACGATGGTTTCCACATCGGGACATACCAGGTTTCTCGCAGTAATCGCGGCACAATCCAGGTTTACCCGCCATGATCCATTGAGCGCGGGCAAATCAAAGCGACCATCGGCATCGGTTTTGGTTTCCACGTCGTAGTGAACCGCCTCAACGTCGGCGGCCGCGCTGACTTTCAGGAGGGGCAACGCGTTGCCATCTTTGTCCCGCACCGTCCCCATTATTTTTCCGGTCGCGGCCGGCACAACGTAAGTGATTTTCTGGTCCACCCCCTCGACGGCAGACACCCCTAGTCTGTAATTGATCCACCCATGCGCATACGCCTGCGGTCCCAAGTCCAGAAACCAGTGTCCCGGGGTAAGACCGAGCACGAAGGCGCCATCCTCCTGCGTCCATTGACCTGTGGAAGGAACCGTGTCATTGCCATAAAAACCACGAATCCACACACGCAATATGCCACTGCCCGCAACATCAACGACCCGCCCGGTCACAAGCGAATCAGCGCCAAAAGCGCCCGGGCCCAACGCAATAATCACTAAAACAACCAATAGGAAAATCCTTTTCATTCCACTACAACGCTGGCCTCTCTAAGATCTCCCGAACATCAGGCAAACACCGAACTTCGCCATAAGATTGGCCGAATGCGCCACCGTTTGGTTCCTGTTCATTCCCCGTTTCCAACCCGTCACTGGAAGGTTTTTTGTGGACGTTCAAACGGGCCTAAAGGATAGTTGAAGCTCATCCATGCCTGTCTGTTTCCTTTGTTGTTTTCGACTGTCCACGAAGAATTTCCTTCGCCTGGTGTTTTCATGCCTGGTCATGGCGTTCGCTGATTCAACTCATGGCCAGCCGCTCTTGCTGAAAACGGAGAACTTCGACGTGAATCCAAACTGGGAGGGTCGGAACAATCGTGCGACCGATCCCATTCCCAGGCAGATCGCCCAAAACTTTGGATTCAATAGTTCCAGTAGCAATGCGGGCGGCGACCCTGGAGAAATTGGGGGCTTGATCACGCCGGCGGGCGAGCCCGCATTTTATGGGAAAGTAATAACGCCGGCCTCGTTCAGCGAGCCGCTTTCCGCTTCGGGCATTCTGAATGTGCCCCAGGGGGGAGGCCACACATTGATCGGTTTTTTCAATGCGGACACCGTCAACGAGTGGCGCACGCCCAATACCATCGTCATGCGGATCTATGGCCGGGGAACTTATTTTTACGCGTATCTCGAGTATGGAACAGCTTTGTGGCGCGCGGGCGGAGCGTCATTCGGCGGAGAGGCGGCTATTCCCAGCGGCGCAGCCGTTTACCCGTTTTCCCTGAATTACGATCCCAATGGCGCAGGCGGTTTGGGAACTGTCACCGCCACGTTGGGGGATTACTCCGCCGTCATGACTCTTGATCCCGGCCATAAAGCCGACGGCGCTGTCTTTAATCGCTTCGGGATTCTCAATGTCATGAAGAGCGCTGACGACCCGGGACAACTTTGGCTGGATAACATTACGATTAATGGAGAAGCGGACTCGTTCAGTTCAAATCCGGGTTGGGATCAGAGGGGCAACCGAAAGACATATACCAGCACGAATGTTCGGCCGCGATTTAATTTCGGCTATAGCAGCTCGAACTTTGCCGGAGGAGAGCGCGCGGGTGAAATGGGCGGCGCGACTTTTCGCGGCGATTCGCGCGAGGAATTTAACGGACGCCGCATGGCCTACTATGGCGCGAGGCTGAACGAAACGTTGTCGCTCAATCAGCCGCTGCATGCGGAGGGAAAAGTTGGATTTTACCGAGGGGTGAGCGACAGCACGACCCTCATCGGCTTTTTCCATTCAACGGACAGTGTGCGCAGCAACAATTCCCAGAACTCCGCCACGCCCGAAAACTTTGTGGGCGCAGCCATCGAAGGGCCGAGCTCGGAAGGGTTTTACTTTTACCCGACGTACGGTCTCGACCAGGAAGGCGTGCGGGCCGATGGCGGCCGTGGCACACCCACACCACCCTTCATTTATCCTAACGGTGACTCGCATGATTGGACGTTGGATTACCATCCTGAGAGCAACGGCGGCGCCGGCAGCATCATCCTAACGTTGGACGGTCAAACGGTGACGCTCAATCTGGACTCGGGCCATAGACAGATTGGCGCCCATTTTAATCGCTTCGGGATTATCACCACGCACATCGATGGCAGCGGGCAGACCGTTTACTTCGACGATTTAACCTACACAATCGGCGTCGCGCCACCGAACTTGACCGTTTTAAAAAGCGCTCCCGCGGAAATTCTTCTGCAATGGCCCACGACCTACAACGGCTTCACCGTGGAAACCGCTCTAAGCCTCAACGCGCCCATAATTTGGAGCAGCGTCACAAGCGACGTCACAGTCAACGGTCCGCTCTTTAATGTCCCCGTTCGCACAACGGAAGCTGCTCAGTTTTTCCGCTTACAGAAGCCGTGATCCGGTGGCGAAAGCCCTGACGTTATCGAACCAGCCGAAAAAATTCGTGCAAGTGTCATAGTGTTATCCGCTTCGAAATGGTGTCAAGACTTTGGACGTCGGATTTAAATCTAAGAACGTTTTAAACGATATTTCGAAGGCCC